>JASHVF010000435.1 GCA_030039615.1 Gammaproteobacteria bacterium
GAGCTGCCCGAGGCGTTGCGCGACCTCATCCGGGACGGCGACGTGATCCTCGCCATGGGCGCCGGCAGCATCAGTGCGGTCGCGCACGCGCTGCCCGCGGCGCTCACGGCGTTGCTGCCGCCGCGGGGTGCCGCATGACGCTCGCGGTCGCTTCCGACTTCAGCGCCCGCGTGCGGCGCCACGAGCCGCTCAGCCGCCATACCTCGTGGCACGTCGGCGGGCCGGCCGAGGTGTTCTTCAACCCGCGCGACCGCGCCGAGCTCGCGGCATTCCTGCGCTCGCTGCCACGGGGCGTGCCGATCTACTGGATCGGGCTCGGCAGCAACCTGCTGGTGCGCGACGGCGGGCTTCCCGGCGTGGTCATCAGCACCCACGGCACGCTCGATGCGCTCGAGCGCCTGAACGAGACGACGGTACGCGCCGAAGCGGGCGTCGCCTGCGCGCGCGTGGCGCGGCAGTGCATCAAGTGGGGCCTGGGTCCGGCGGAGTTCTTTGCCGGCATTCCCGGCACCGTCGGCGGGGCGCTCGCCATGAACGCCGGCGCCTTCGGCGGCGAGACCTGGCAGCACGTACGCGCGCTCGAGACCATCGATCGGCACGGCGCCGAGCGGGTGCGCAGCGCGGCCGAATACCGCGTCGGTTACCGCACCGTGACTGCGCCCGCCGCGGAAGAGTGGTTCCTGTCAGCGACGCTGGAGTTCGAGCGCCGCCCCGCTGCGCATGCCGATGAGGTGCAAAAGCTCCTGGCGCGGCGCAAGGAGACGCAGCCGATCGGCGAGTGGAGCTGCGGCTCGGTGTTCACCAATCCGCCCGGTGATCACGCCGCGCGGCTCATCGAGGCTGCCGGTCTCAAGGGCTTTCGGCTCGGGGACGCCTCGGTATCGCTCAAGCACGCGAATTTCATCATCAATCATGGCGCAGCGCGCGCCGCCGACCTGGAGCGCCTCATCGAGCACGTGCGCGCGACGGTCGAGCGCTTGCACGGCGTGTCGCTGCACCCCGAGGTGCGCATCGTGGGAGTGCCGTAAGCCGTGCGCCTCAGCTGTCTCCCCGGCCCGGTGCGCCGCATCACGGATCCGCAGGACTTCGGCCGCGTGGCCGTCATGCTCGGCGGCGATTCCAGCGAGCGTGCGATCTCCCTTCTCACCGGCAACGCAGTGCTCGAGGCCCTCAAGCGCCGCGGCGTCGATGCCGACGCCTTCGACCCGCGCGATCTGCCGATAACGGAGCTGTGCGCGCGCGGCTTCGCGCGCGTCTGGATCGCGCTGCACGGGCCCGGCGGCGAGGACGGAACCCTGCAGGGTGCGCTCGAGTATCTCGGCGTGCCCTATACCGGCAGCGGGGTGATGGGCTCGGCGATCGGCATGGACAAGCTGCGCACCAAGCGCCTGGCGCTCAGCAGCGGCGTGCCGACCGCGGACTTCGTGGTGCTGCGTGGCGCACAGGATTTCGCCACGGCGCTCGAGCGCCTCAAGCTGCCCCTGATCGTGAAGCCGGCGACCCAGGGCTCGAGTGTCGGGATGAGCAAGGTGGAGCACGCGGCCGACCTGCCCGCCGCCTACCACGCGGCGGCGCAGCTCGAGTCGCTGGTGTTTGCCGAGCCGTGGCTCATGGGCGGCGAGTACACGGTGGCGATCCTGCAGGGCGCAGCGCTCCCCTCGATCCGCATCGAGACGCCGAAGACCTTCTACGACTACGAGGCCAAGTACCTTCGCGACGACACGCGCTACTTCTGCCCCTCGGGGCTGTCGGCGCCGGCCGAGGCGCATCTGGCGAGTCTCGCGCTCGCCGCCTTCGAGGCAGCCGGCGCCTCGGGCTGGGGGCGCGCGGATTTCATGCTGGACGGCGCCGGCCGGCCGCAGCTGCTCGAGATCAACACCGTGCCGGGAATGACGGGCCACAGCCTGGTGCCGATGGCGGCGCGCGCCGCAGGCATCGACTTCGACGAGCTGGTGTGGCGCGTACTCGAGACCAGCTTCGTGCGCCAGCCCGCCGCGCCGCCCTCGCCCAAAGGCAAGTGAAGATCATGAGACGCACCAGGAATCGCCGCAAACCCTCCGAGCGCCCGCGGCTCAAGTTCCCGGCCATCGACTGGCGGCGGCTGGGCGCCGTGCTGGGCGCTCTCGCGGCGCTCGGCACCGCGGTCGCGGCGCTCGCCGCGGCGCTCGATCAGCCGGTCGCCGCCGTGTCGGTCGAGGGGAGCTTCCAGCACGTCTCCCCGGGCGACGTCGAGCGCGTGGTGAAGGCCGAGGTGCACGGCGCGGGCCTCCTGTCGGTGAATCTCGCCGCGATGCGGCGCGCCATCCATACGCTGCCGTGGGTGGATGCGGTGAGCGTACAACGCGCCTGGCCGCGCGGGCTCAACGTGCTGGTCATCGAGCAGACCGCCGCGGCGCGCTGGGGCGAGCAGGACCTGGTGAACGCCCGCGGCGAGCTGTTCGCCGGGGACGGGCGTCACATTCCGCCCGAGCTCGCGCAGCTCTCCGGCCCGGCCGACCAGCAGCCCATCGTGGCGCAGCGCTATCTCGCCGCCGCGGGGCGCCTGACGCAGGCCGGGCTGCGCATGACGGCGCTGCGGCTCGATGCGCGCGGCGCCTGGGAGTTCGATCTCGCCAACGGCGTGACCGTGCGCCTCGGCAGGCGCCAGGTGGACGAGCGCTTCGAGAGATTCATGAACGCCGCACTCAAGCTCGTCACCGAGCGCGGCGAGGAAATCTCCTACGTCGACATGCGTTACACAAACGGTTTTGCCATCGGTTGGCGCAACAGCGCGCCGCACGCCGCTGGCAGGGAAGGTGGCCGCAATGCTTAAGCGCTCGGAACGCAACCTGATCGTCGGCCTCGACATCGGGACCTCGAAGGTCGTGTCTCTGGTCGGCGAGGCAGGCGCCGACGGCTCGATCGAGCTGCTCGGCGTCGGCTCGCAGCCCTCGCGGGGCCTCAAGAAGGGCGTGGTGGTCAACATCGAGTCCACCGTGCAGTCGATCCAGCGTGCGGTCGAGGAGGCCGAGCTCATGGCCGGTTGCGAGATCCACTCGGTGTTCGCCGGCATCGCCGGCAGCCACGTGCGCAGCCTCAACTCCCACGGTGTGGTCGGGGTGCGCGACCGCGAGGTGACCCACGGCGACGTCGAGCACGTGATCGATGCCGCCAAGGCGGTCGCGATCCCGGCGGACCAGAAGATCCTGCACGTGCTGCCGCAGGAGTTCATCGTCGACGGCCAGGAGGGCATCCGCGACCCGATCGGTATGTCGGGCGTGCGGCTCGAGGCCAAGGTGCACATCGTCACCGGGGCCGACTCGGCGGCGCAGAACATCGAGAAGTGCATCCAGCGCTGCGGGCTCGAGGTCGACGACGTGGTGCTCGAGCAGCTCGCTTCGAGCTTCGCCGTGCTGACCGAGGACGAGAAGGAGCTCGGCGTGTGCCTGGTCGACATCGGCGGCGGCACCACGGATCTCGCGGTGTTCGCCAACGGCGCGATCCGCCACACGGCGGTGATTCCCATCGCCGGCGACCAGGTGACCAACGACATCGCGGTGTCGATGCGCACCCCGACTCAGTACGCCGAGGACATCAAGATCCGCTACGCCTGCGCGCTCTCGCAGCTCGCCAATCCCGACGAGAGCATCGAGGTGCCGAGCGTGGGCGAGCGGCCGGCGCGGCGCCTGGCGCGGCAGACGCTCGCCGAGATCGTCGAGCCGCGCTACGAGGAGCTGTTCGGACTGGTGCGCGAGGAGCTGCGGCGCTCGGGCTTCGAGGAGGTGATCGCCGC
>JASHVF010000436.1 GCA_030039615.1 Gammaproteobacteria bacterium
CGCGAGCGCGTAATAGGCCGCCCCGTCCGGCAGCCGCGCGACGCCGGCGGCCTGGGATGCGGCCGCGGGCTTGAGCGCCTCGAGCGCGGCGCTCATGCGCGCATAGGCGGGGTAGATGCGGGTTCTCACGGCCTCCACGGCCGCCCCGGTCAGCGCGCGCTTGCGGACCGCGTCCAGCGACTGCGCCTTGTCCATGCGCGTCACGAAGGTCGTCACCAGCGCGTTGTCCTGCGGCGCTGCGCTCACCGTGTCATGGATGACGATCAGCGAGCGATCGAGCAGCGCGGGCGGCGGCAGCACGCCGAGCGCGGCCTGCCGCTCAACGGCGGCCGTCACCTGGTCGAGCTTTACGCCCATGGCCTCGAGGCGTTTGACGTAGTTATCCGCGGTCTTCTCGTTGCGCACCACCACCGTGGTCTGCATGAAGCTCGGCAGCTGTACCTCGACGCCGAACATCGGACTGACCGGATAGAGCTCATCGCCCTGCAGCCAGGTGAAACGTCGCATCGCGAGGCCGCTCTGGTACTGATCGACCAGGATGTCGTAGGTGATCTGGTCCTGGCGATCGAGACGCGCGCGGTCGAAGCGGCGCACCTCGCCGAGAAACTTCTGCAGCTGCGCGTAGTCTGCGTCACGCTGGGCGATCGTGTAGGGTGCGAGCTTGTCGGAGTGGTGATCGAAGATCGAGCCCTCGGTGATGCCGATCGCGGTGAAGAGCTCGGGGTTGCGCATCAGGAACTCGAGCGCCTGGCGGTTGGCCAGCATGTTGATGCTGAAGGGCGTGCCCCACGCCACGCGGTAGCACACATAGCCGAGCGCCACGACCATCAGCAGCGCGACCCACCCGGCAATCCGCCATGCTCTTTTCATCGCCCGCTATGATAGCCGCAAGCGGCGCGCGGGCGCGCCACCGCGGACGCGCGCTATAGTGCTGCGCTCCGATTCCCGCCCTCCGAGGCCCGTCATGTCCAGCATCGCCGGTGTCGCCGAGATCCGCAGCCACTTTCCCGCGCTCGAGCGCCGCCACAACGGCCTGGCGGTAGCGTACTTCGACGGTCCGGGCGGCACCCAGGTGCCGGGCGCGGTGGCCGCCGCGGTCAACGACTACCTGCTGCGCCACAACGCCAACACCCACTGGACCTTCCCTTCGAGCCGCGAGACCGACGCGGCGCTCGCCGACTCGCGTGCGGCGCTCGCCGACTGGCTGGGCGGCGCGCCCGAGGAGATCGTGTTCGGCGCCAACATGACGACGCTCACCTTTCACCTCGGCAGGGCGCTCGGCCGCGGCTGGCGTCCCGGCGACATCGTGGCGGTGACCGAGCTCGACCATCATGCCAACTCCGACCCGTGGCGCGAGCTCGCCCGCGAGCGCGGTCTCGAGGTGCGCACCATCCGCATGCGCCGCGCGGACGGGCGGCTCGACGCGGACGATGCGGCGCTCAAGCTGACCGCCGGCGTGCGCCTGCTGGCGCTCGGCGCCGCCTCCAACGCCCTCGGCACCATCAACGACGTGGCGCAGCTCACCGCCCAGGCGCACGCGGTCGGCGCGCGGGTATTCATCGACGGCGTGCACTACGCCGCACACCAGATGCCGGACGTGCGCGCCTGGGATTGCGATTTCTTCGCCTGCTCGGCCTACAAGTTCTACGGTCCGCACGTCGGGGTGCTGTGGGGGCGGCGCGAGCTGCTCGCCGCGCTCGATGCGCCGAAGCTCGCGCCCGCATCGCGTGAGCCGCCGGAGCTGCTCGAGACCGGCACGCTGAACCACGAAGGCATCGTCGGCGCGGGCGCCGCGGTCGACTTTCTGGCGGGACTCGCCGGCGGCGGCGGGACGCGGCGTGCGCGCCTCGCGCGCGTGTCGCAGGCGCTGCACGAGCGCGGCGAGGAGCTGCTGCGGCAGCTGTGGAGCGGGCTCAGCGGGATCGGCGGCGTCGAGCTCTACGGGCCGCCGCCCGGGAGCGCCCGTACCGCCACCGTGTCGTTCGCGGTGTCGGGCCGCGACAGTGCCGCGGTGGCCGCGGCGCTCGCCGAGCGGGCAGTGTTCGTGTCGCACGGGGATTTCTATGCCACCACCGCCGTGCGGATCCTCGGCCACGAGCGCGACGGCCTGGTGCGCGCCGGCTGCGCGGCCTACACCACGGCGGAGGAAGTCGCGCGGCTGATCGAGGGAGTGCGCGCGATCGCGCGCGGCTGAAAAACAGGCGGGCCCGGCAGTGAGCCGGGCCCGTTCTCAAATGCGCTCCGACGCGGAGCGGCGCTTGTCAGTGCTTGTTGGCGTCCGTCGCGGCCGCCCTCAGTTCGTTATTCACCTGATCGAGCAGGTCCTTGGCCTTCTGCGCATGGCCGCCCATGTCCCACTCGTTGGCCTTCTGGGCGGCCACGATGCGCTCCCAGGCCTTGCGCGAGAGATCCTGTGCGGCGGCGAGGTTCGGGTGCCTCTTGGCGCTGATGTCCTCGGCCGGCGGCGCGGCGAAGGCGGCCGATGCGACCAGCAACAGCGCGGCGGAGCTGAGCGTCAACTTGATCATGGCGACTCCCTACAG
>JASHVF010000437.1 GCA_030039615.1 Gammaproteobacteria bacterium
GCGCTCAAGCGTGCGCGCGCCGAGGCCGCCGACATCCAGAAGCTGATCGATGCGCAGGCGGCGGCCCGCGGCGCGCCGTCCTTCGCGCTGCAGCCCTGGGACTGGTCGTTCTACGCCGAGCAGGTGCGCAAGGCGCACTACGACTTCGACCAGGCGCAGGTGGCGCCCTATTTCGAGCTCGAGCACGTCATGCAGGATGGCCTGTTCTACGCCGCGCACGAGCTCTATGGCCTGTCATTCAAGGAGCGCAGGGACCTGCCGGTCTACCAGCCGGACGTGCGCGTGTTCGAGGTCGCGGACGCCGACGGCAAGCCGCTCGCGCTGTTCATCGCCGACTACTTCGCGCGCGACAACAAGCAGGGCGGCGCCTGGATGAACAGCTACGTGGCGCAGTCGAAGCTCATGGGTCTGCGCGCGGTGGTCGCCAATCACCTCAACATCCCCAAGCCCCAGGCCGGGCAGCCGGTGCTGCTGACCTTCGATGAAGTCACGGGGATGTTCCACGAGTTCGGGCACGCGATCCACGGCATGCTCTCCGACGTCCGCTACCCGACGCTGTCGGGCACCGCCGTGCCGCGCGACTTCGTCGAGTACCCCTCGCAGTACAACGAGATGTGGGCGCGCGAGCCGCAGGTGGTGGCGCACTACGCGCACGACTACAGGAGCGGCGCGCCGATGCCGCCGGAGCTGCTCGCCAAGGTGCTCGCCGCGCAGCGGTTCAACCAGGGCTATGCGACGCTCGAATACATCGAGGCGGCGCAGGTGGATCTCGCCTGGCACCTGATCGATGCGGCGCAGGCGCCGCAGCCCGCGGCCGTGCCGGACTTCGAGGCCGCGGCGCTCAGGGACGCCGCGCTCGAGTACGCGCCCATCCAGCCGCGCTATCACTCGGACTACTTCTCGCACATCTTTGCCGGCGGCTACTCGGCCGGCTACTACGCCTATCTGTGGAGCGAGGTGCTGGCGCGCGACACCGGCCAGTGGTTCCACACGCACGGCGGCATGACGCGCGAGAACGGCGACACGCTGCGCCGCATGGTGCTGTCGCGCGGGCGCACCGAGGATCCGCAGGTGCTGTTCCGCAGCTTCTACGGGCACGCGCCCGAGATCGGCCCGCTGCTCGAGTACCGCGGGCTCGCCGGCGGCGGCTGAGCCCTCAGGCGGGCGGCGCGCGGCGCGCGCGGTCGATGCCGGCGATGAGGTGGCGGAAGCACTCGAGCATCGGCACCGTAAGTGCGAGCGCGCGCGCCCGCTCGAGCGCGTAGCCGAGAGTCTCGTTGACCTCGAGCGGCCGGCCGGCGAGCAGATCCTGCAGTGCCGACATGCGGTGCTGCGGGGCGCTGACGCGGTACTTGCGGCCCGCCTCGATGACGATCTCCACGGCGGCGCGCTCCGGGCCCACGCACAGTGAAGCGGTCGGCAGGATCGCGTGATCGCTGAGCGGGATGCCAAGCGCCGTGGCGAGCCGCCCCACGTCGCGCACCAGCCGCACCAGCACCAGCGCCGCGTCGGGGTCGGTGAGGAACTTCCAGCTCTCGGCGCGCGTCGTGACCGAGAGCGCCATCAGCCCGACCCAGCCGCAGAACTTCGACCACTCGAGCGTGACTATCTCGCGCGTGGCCGCGGCGCGCACGCCGGCGGCGTCGATCGTGGCGGCGAGGTCGCGCACGCGGGCGCTGTCGCGCCCGTCGAGCTCGCCGATCATGATGTTGACGTTGCGGGTGAACAGCACCGTGCCGTCGGCGAGCAGCTCGCCGCTGGTGTCGGCGAGCGCCCCCAGTACGCGCTCGGCGCCGAAGACCGCGGTCAGCAGCTCGTTCTTGAGCGGCCCGTTCTGGATCGAGAGCGTGACGCCGAACTCGGCGTGCGCGAGCGCGGCGAGCGCCGGCTCCGTGCCGGGGGTCTTGGTGGCGACGATGAGTGCGGCGGCGCCCGCGAGCGCCGCCGGGTCGCGCAGCACGCGCACCGGGGTGGTGAACTCGGCGAGACCGCGGATCGTCAAGCCGGCGCGCTCGAGCGCGTCGGCGCGCGCGCCGCGTGCCAGCATCGCCACGCGGTGCCCGGCGCGCGCCAGATGCGCGCCCACGATCGAGCCCATCGCGCCCGCGCCGAGAACCGCGAAATCGAACTCCGGCATGGGATGTGGGGGAGGCTACAAGGCCTCGGCGATGTCCTGCATGAGGCCGCGATCCTGCGGCCGCGTCTCGGGCGGATAGCGCTTCAGCACGCGGCCGTCGCGGCCGATGAGAAACTTCTCGAAGTTCCAGCTGATGTCGCCGGCTATCCCTGACTCGGGCGAGGTGAGGAACGCGTACAGCGGGTGGCGGCTGCTGCCATTGACGTCCAGCTTGGCGCTGAGCGGAAAGCTCACGTCGTAGCTCGTCTTGCAGAAGCTCGCGATCTCGGCCTCGCTTCCCGGCTCCTGGGCGCCGAACTGGTTGCAGGGGAAGCCGGCCACGGTGAAGCGCTCGTCCTTGAGCTCGCGCTGCAGCTGCTCGAGACCGGCGTACTGCGGAGTCAGGCCGCAGCGGCTCGCGACGTTGACCGCGAGCGTCACATGGCCGCGCAGCGGCCCGAGCAGGTCCGCCG
>JASHVF010000438.1 GCA_030039615.1 Gammaproteobacteria bacterium
GAGCCGATCGTCGGGATCGAGGCCGACGTCGGCGGCGGCGGCACGGGCGCGGTCGTGCTCGAGATCCATCGAGCGGCAGCCGAGCAGGTAGACGAGGGCCGCGACCGGCAGCCCGACCAGCATGGCGATGTCGGCCTTGCCGAGCGCGCGTGCCACCGGCCCGGTATAGAGGTCGGTGCTGAAGAACGGGATCATAACGAGGAAGCCGACGACGTAGGCGATGAGCCCGCGCCAGTTCCAGCGGCCGTACATGCCGGAAGCGTTGAAGATCTCGCGGATCGAGTAGTGGCCCTTGCGCACGACGTAGAAGTCGACCAGGTTGATGGCGGTCCACGGCGTGAAGAGATAGAGCAGCAGCGACAGGTAGTCCTGGAAGCGCGCCACGAAGTTGCCGGAAGAATTGAGCGCCAGCAGCGTGCTCGCCGCGAGCGCCACCGCGAGGCTCGCCAGGCGCTTGCCGAGCGTGCACCTGAGCGGCCGCACGGTGTCGGCGACCGAGAGCAGCGTGAGCGAGGCGCCGTAGAAGTTGAGCGCGGTGATGGTGATGAGCCCGAGGAGGCCGCCGGCCAGCAGCACCTTGCCGAGTCCGGGCACGACCGCATCCGCCGCGTGCTCCATGGCGGCGGCGACGTCGAGCTGCGGCGCGAGCGCCGCCGCCACTGTGCCGACCAGCATCATCCAGGTGCCGCCGATGAATGCGCCGAGGTAGGTCCACCAGAACGACTCGCCGACGCCCACGTCGCGCGGCAGGTAGCGCGAGTAGTCCGATACGTAGATCGACCAGCTCAGCTGGTAGGAGGCGGCGGCAAACAGCTGCGCCAGGAACGGCACGGCACGAAAGCCCGCGAGATCCCACTGCGCCGCGGGGAAGCTCAGCGTGAAGAGCCCGCCGAGCGAGAACACCGTGAGGATCGCGATCATGAGATAGGCGAAGCCACGCTGCGCGCGATGGATCTGGTCGTAGCCGATCGCCGCGAGGCTCACCGCGACCAGCGCGAACAGCACGATCGCGCCCGGGGAGGTGGCCGGGACGAGCGGCGTCAGCTGGTGCAGCGCCTGCGCGGCCAGCACCTGGTTGAAGGCGTTGTAGCCGACGTAGGCCACCAGCGCCACGGCCCATACCAGCAGCGCCCCGGTATAGCCGAACTGCGGCCGCGACTGGATCATCTGCGGCAGGCCCAGCTGCGGCCCCTGGGTCGAGTGGAACGCCATGAAGAACGTGCCGAGCGCGTTGCCGAGCAGCACCGCGATCGCGCTCCAGGCGAGGTTGCCGCCGAGGGTGATGCCGAGCACTCCCACGGCGAGCGTCGCGAGGTGCGCATCGCCCGAGAACCAGACCGGCCAGAGATGCCAGACCTTGCCGTGCCGCTCGGCGAGCGGCACGTAGTCGATCGAGCGCACCTCGAGAAAAAAGCGCTTTGCCATACCCCCGCGCCGCGGCTGCCGGCCGCTTTTTATATCACGCTGCCAACATTATAGCGGAGCGCGCTTCAGAATGGCTGCGCGGCGCGCGGCAGCACCTCGTAGCCCGGGACCTTGGGCTCGGCGTCCACCATCTGCGGCGGGAAGCCCGAGCCGAGCACCCGCACGCCGCAGGCCTCCTCGAGGCGGCGGATGATGTTGGGCGAATGCTCGCGCGCGCCGTAACGGCGGGCGCCGTCGGCGAACACCGCCAGCACCAGCGGTGAGAGCTCGAGCGGCACCCCGTGGGCGCGCGCCAGCGCGTCGAACAGGCCGACGTCCTTGAGCACCAGATCCATGGTGAAGTTGATGTCGCGGCTGCCGTTGAGGATGACCTGCGACTCGGTCTCGTGCACGAAGGAATTGCCGGAGGAGATGCGGATGCCCTCGTAGGCCATGTTGAGATCGAGCCCGGCCACCTTGGCGACCGTAAGCGCTTCGGCGAGCGCGGCCAGGTGCACGGTGCAGAGGTAGTTGGTGATCACCTTGAGCACCGAGGCCGAGCCCACCGGGCCGGTATGCAGGATCCGCTGGCCGAGCACCGCGAGCACCGGCAGCACGCGCTCGAAGGCCGCGCGGCTGCCGCCGGCGAAGATCGAGATGTTGCCGCTCGCGGCGCGATGGCAGCCGCCGGAGACCGGGCAGTCGAGCGCGCTCCCTCCCAGCGCCTCGACCCGTGCCGCGAGGCGGCGGGCCTCGGCGGCATCGGTGGTGCTCATCTCCAGCCAGATCTTGCCCGGCGCGAGCCCGGCGAGTACCCCGTCGGGCGCCTCCATGACCGCGGCCGAGGCGGCCGGGGAGGGCAGGCAGGTGATGACGAGATCGACCCGCTCGGCGAGCTCCCGGGGGGAAGCGGCGCTGCTGGCGCCTTTGGCCGCCAGCGCGGCCACGCGCGCCGGATCGAGGTCGCGGACGGTGAGGTCCATGCCGTGTCGCAACAGATTCCCGGCGAGCTGGCTGCCGACGTTGCCGAGGCCGATGAAACCGATCTTCAGGTCTGTCATACGGGCCACAGGTTACACTGTCGACCATGCCCGTAAGGCTCGTGCTGACCATCCTGCTCGCCGTCGTCGCAACCGCCATGACCGCAAGCCGCGCGCAGCAGCCCGCCGCGCCCGCCCCGTACCCGCTCGATGACGTCCCCGAGAAGATGCCGTTCGACGTCCCGTACGGGGCGCCGATCACTCTCGAGCATGCCGCGGCGGCGATCGCCGCGACCGTGGCCGAGGCGCGCCGGCACGACTGGAAGCTCAACGTGGCGGTGGTCGACTCGGGCGGCAACCTGGTGGCTTTCGAGCGCATGGACGGCGCGCAGCTCGCCTCGATCCAGATCGCCGAGCACAAGGCACGCACCGCGGTGATGTTCCGCCGCGAGACCAAGGTGTTCGAGAAGGGAATTCAGCAGAGCGCCAACTACTACGTCATGACGCTCGATGGCATCATCGGCTCGCGCGGCGGCATCCCGCTGGTCGAGGCCGGGAAGATCATCGGCGCGATCGGCTGCTCGGGCGGCACCGGCTCGCAGGACGAGGTCGCCTGCAAGGCGGGGGTCGCCACCATCAAGTGAGCGCGGAGGGTTCATGCAGCAAGCCGTACGCAAGTATTTGCAGGCGCTCGAGGCGGGCGATGCCGAGCGCGCCGCGGCTCTGTTCGTGCCGGGCGGCTGGGTGCAGTCGCCGTTCCTCGGCCGCCTGCCGGTGCGCGAGTTCATTCACAAGGTGACCAGCTCGTCCAAGCGCTCGAAGCTCAACGTCCACGACGTGCTGGTGAGCGCCGAAGGGCAGCTGCGGGCGGTGGCCTACTACCACTACGACTGGACGCTCAAGGACGGCTCGCACGTGGCATTCGACTGCGCCGACGTATTCAACTTCGACGGCGCGACCGGCAAGATCGAGTCGATCGTGCTGGTCTACGATACCGATCCGGTGCGCGACGTGGTGCAGCACAAGTACCCTTGATTATCTGGCCGAAATCGCAAGAAGCGATTTCGGCGGACATCACTTCGATTGCCGCCGGCAAAAGGCGGGGCTTTTGCCGGCTGCGCAGTTTAGTGGCGCGGCTTTTGCCGGCTGCGCAGTCAGGCGGCCTTGCCGTCCCAGTAATCCTCCATGCGCCGCCGCATGGCGGCGTCCGGGACGCGGCCGCGGGCGGCACCCTGATTGTCCTCGAGGTGCGCAACGCTGGTGGAGCCAGGGATCACGCAGGTCACCGCCGGGTGCGAGATCACGTACTTGAGGAAGTACTGCGCCCAGCTCGCGACGTCGATGTCCGCCGCCCACGGCGGCAGGGCGCGGCCGGCAGCCTGCCGGAACAGTGACGCGCGCCCGAACGGCAGGTTGATCAATACCGCGATACCGCGCTCCTGCGCGAGCGGCAGCACGGTCGACTCCGCCTCGCGGTTGCCGATCGAGTAATCGACCTGCACGAAATCCAGCCGGTGGGTGCGCATGACGTCGGCGAGCTCGGCGTGCTGGCTGGTGCGCGAGGTGGTCACGCCGAGGTAGCGGATACGACCCTCCTTCTTCCACTCCTGCATCCGCGGCAGCAGCTCAGTCACGCCGTTCAGGTTGTGGACCTGCAGCAGGTCGAGCCGCCGCGTACGCAGCCGCTCGAGCGAGCGGGCCAGGCTCTCCGCGCCGATCGGCTGCGCGGCGCTCTCGCCGACGAGCTTGGTCGCGAGAAAGAACTTCTCACGGATACCGAGACTCTCGAGCGCCCCGCCGATGATGGCTTCGCTGTCACCGTAAGCGGCCGCGGTGTCGACTACGACGCCGCCGAGCTCGTTCATACGCTTGAGCTCCGCCTGGATGTCCTCGCGCAGGTCGTTGCGGAACGCATCGCTTCCGAGACCGATCGCGGGCAGCCACTCGCCGCTCGAGGGGATCGCCTTGGTGATCAGAGGCGGCGAGGCCACCGGCACGCTGACGGTCGCCGGGCCCTTGTTGATTGGCGCGCTGGTGGTCGGCGGACTGCTGCTCGGCGTGCTGGTTCCGGGCGGCGGCTCGGCGGCGCGCAGCAGGCGGCTGGTGAGGGCGGCGGTCGCGATGCTGGCGGCGAGAACTCCGCGGCGCGTGACGCGCGAGTCCGATCGGTGCTCCATGGATCGATGATGGCACGGATGCGCGCGTCATCGTAGTCTCGTGCTCCATGCCACGCCTGAGCCGCCGCATGTTCTCCGCGCTCGCCGCGGCCTTCGGCCTGTTCGGCGCCGGGAGCGCGACACGGGCGCGCGCCGCCGGCGCTGGCGGCGCGGCGGCAGTGCCGTCCGATGTGAGCCTCGAGAGCGGCGTGCGCGTCGCGATGCGCGACGGGGTGCGTCTTGCCACCGACGTGTATCGGCCGGCGCGCGCCGCTGTGGCCGTGACGGGCCGCTTCCCCACGATCCTCGAGCGCACCCCGTACGGACGGAACGTCACTTATTTCCGCGACTTCACCGCGAGCGATCCGACGCCTAAGACACGCGCCGAAGTGGCCGCCTACTACGTGCGCCAGGGTTACGTGGTGATTCTCCAGGACTGTCGCGGCCGGCACGACTCAGACGGCGAGTTCATCAAGTACCTGAACGAGGGAGCGGACGGCTTCGACACCTGCCGCTGGATCGCGGCGCAGCCCTGGAGCGACGGGCGCATCGGCACCATGGGCCTTTCCTACGCGGCGCACACCCAGGTCGCGCTCGCGTGCCTCAATCCTCCCGGACTGAAGGCGATGTACATCGACTGCGGCGGCTTCTCCAACGCCTACCAGGGCGGCATTCGCCAGGGCGGCGCGTTCGAGCTCAAGCAGGTCACCTGGGCGTACAACCTGGGTCTCGAGAGCCCCGAGGTGCAGAGCGACCCGCGGCGTCTCGCGGCGCTGAAGAGCATCGATCTCAAGGCCTGGTTCGCCAGCATGCCGTGGAAGCGCGGCCATACACCCTTGAGCCTCATTCCGGACTACGAGAGCTACGTCTACGAACAATGGCAGCACGGCACCTTCGATGACTACTGGAAGCAGCTCGGCCTCTACGCGGCCGGCTACTACGCGCAGTTCGCGGATGCGGCGATGGTGCATCTCTCCGGCTGGTACGACGCCTATGCGCGCACGGCCACGGAGAACTACGTGGGGCTGGCGCGCGCGGGGCGCGCTCCGGTGCGGCTCATCATGGGGCCGTGGACGCACGGCGCGCGCTCGACTCCGTGGGCCGGGGAGGTCGAGTTCGGCGAGGGCGCGACGCTCGATGCCGACGGCGGCGATCTCTTCGCCCGGCGCCTCGCCTGGTTCGACCGGTACCTGAAGGCCGCGCACCCGCAGGTGCTGCGCGAGCCTCCGGTGCGCATCTTCGTCATGGGTGGCGGCAGCGGACGCAAGAGCAGCGCCGGACGGCTCGAGCACGGCGGCCGCTGGCGGAGCGAGAGCGACTGGCCGCTCCCGGACCAGCAACTGACGCCCTACTACCTGTGGGGCGACGGGCGCCTCAGCACCGCCAGGCCGGCCCCGGCTGCGGATGCGATCAGCTACGACTTCAACCCCGACCACCCGGTGCCGACCATCGGCGGCACCATCACCTCGGGGGAGCCGCTGATGCGCGGCGGCGGCTACGACCAGCGCGAGCGCGCCGAGGTTTACGGCGCGCGCGCGCCGTACCTGCCGCTCGCGGCGCGCCCGGATGTACTGGTGTTCGAGACCGAGCCGCTCGCCGGGGACCTCGAAGTTACCGGCGCGATCGAGGCGCACCTGTGGGTCAGCTCCGATGCGCCGGACACCGACTTCACGATCAAGCTCATCGACGTCCATCCGCCGAGCGAGGATTATCCGGAGGGCTTCGCGCTCAATCTCACCGACGGAATCCTGCGCTGCCGCTACCGCGACTCCTTCGAGAGGCCAACGCTCATGCAGCCGGGCGAGGTCTATCGCATCACCGTGACGGCCTTTCCCACCTCGAACCGCTTCGTGCGCGGGCA
>JASHVF010000439.1 GCA_030039615.1 Gammaproteobacteria bacterium
GAGCATCATCGCAGAGTCAAACGGCGTGCGGCTGCCCCGCGGCAGGCGCACGCCGCTGCCCGGCCGCGGCGGCCTAGCGACCCTTCTCGACGTCCCTGATCGCGTGCTCGTTGGCGTGAATCGCCTCGTCCAGGTGATGCACGGCGCGATCCTTGAGGCCGCGGGTCATCGGATCGTCTTCCTCGCGATCGATGTCCGAGTGCACCTTGCGCAGCAGCTCCAGTGACTTGTGCAGGCGGCCCGGATGATCGGCCGGCACGTCGACCTGCGGATGATCGTGGATGTCCTTGCCATCGTCGATCGCCGCCTTCTTGATCTCGCCGATGGTCTTGTCGATCTCCGTGATCGCCACGTCTTCCTGACCGCTCACCGCGGCATCGCCGGGGCGGTGTTCGAGCATCCAGCGCGCGGCGCGCAGGTCCGACAGGGCGTGCAGGTAGTAGGGGTGCTTGCCGGGCAGGTCGGCGTTGGCGGCGAGCGGCAGCGCCAGCAGCAGCAGCAGGCCGGACAGCATCGGGACTGGCTTGATTCTCACTTCAGATCCTCCTGAGTCTAAGTTAGGGACGTGCCGAATTATGGTGTTGGAAATCTGACTGGATCATGAACCGTGTTGGCAACATAATCGTCAGGGCATCGACTGGGAGCCCCATGAACGCACCAAGGACACTCGGGTTGACCGCGGTACTGGCATTGGCGGCCGCCGCCAGCCAGGCGCAGACGGCGCACGAGCAGCTCGTGAGCCTCGCCCAGGACATCGTCTACACCACCGCCGCGGTGCAACCGATGTCGGCGACCTTTCTCGGTATCCCCGGGCACGACGGCGAGTTGGAAGCGCCCAGTGAGTCGTTTCGCGCGGCCCACGTGCAGCGCCTGATGGAATGGCGCGCGCGGCTGGAGCGCATTGCCGCCGGCTTCGACGCGCAGACCACGCTGGTCGACCGCGACGATGCCGCGCTGCTGCGCGCCCGCCTGGCGCGCAGCCTCAACGAGCTGCTCGAGTACCAGACCGATCGCAAGGACTACGCCCAGGCCGCCCGCGGCATCGTCGCCGTGGTGTTCAACCAGTTCCAGCACCTGCCGCTGCCGGGCGAGGACGGCGCCACGGCCGCCGACCTCAGGCGCGCCTGGCTCGACATCACGCGGCGCCTGGCCGGCGCCCCGGCCTACATGACGGCCGCCGAGCGCCTGGTGACCACGCCCGGCCATCTGTATGGCGTGGTGGGATCGCGCTCGCTGGCCGGCGCCCCCGATTTCCTGCAGGGAGCGCTCAGCGCGGCGGCGCGCGAGCAGCTCGGCGCTCACTCGCGCGAGTTCGCCGCATTCGTCAGGGCGCGCGATGCGGCGCTCGCCGCCCTGGCGCGCACCAGGGCGTACATCGATGCGCACCTGGCTGCGTGGCCCGAGAATTACGCGATCGGCCGCGAGGCCTACGACCGCATGCTGAAGGAGGAGCAGCTGCTGCCCTTCGATGCGCGCGACGTCGACCGCATCGCACACGACCTGCTGGCCCACGGCTGGGCCGAGGAGGCCTGGGTACAGCACGTCGCCCGGCACCGCGGTGTCGAGCTCGGCGCGGCGAGCGGCGGCGGCCTCGCCCCGGGCGGCGCGGCGCTGATCGATTACTACCGCGAGTGCATCGGACGGCTGCGTAACTTCGTGACCGAGCAGGACCTGGTGACGGTCCCCGCGTGGCTCGGGACCATGCAGATCGTCGAGACGCCCGCCTTCCTGCAGCCGGTGTCGCCCGGCGCCTCGATGAATCCGCCGCGCCTGTTCTCGCTCTCGACCACCGGCTACTACTACATCACCCCGCCCAAGTCGCTCGCGGAGGCCGCGGCGCGCCTCGACATGAACGAGGACTTCGATCGCGACCGCATCGAGTCGACCGCGGCCCACGAGGCCCTGCCGGGGCATTTCATGCAGCTCTCGATCGCCAGGCGGCACCCCGATTTCGTGCGCCGCATCGCGCACGACGGCGTGTTTGCCGAGGGTTGGGCGTTCTACGGCGAGGAGATGTTCGTGCGGCTCGGGCTGTTCGGCGACGATCTCGACGCGCGGCTGTTCGTCGCGCGCTGGGAGCGTGTGCGCGGTGCGCGTGCGGTCGTCGACCCGAAGCTGGCGAGCGGCGAGTGGAGCTACCAGCAGGCGGCGGAGTTCTTCGCGACCGAGAGCGGTTTTACGCAACAGCAGGCCGAGGCCGCCGTGGCCGGGATCGCCACGCGCCCCGGCTACGTCATCGCCTACTCGGTGGGCCGTCTGCAGATCGAGAACCTGCTCGCCGAATACCTGCGTCGCCAGGGTGCGGCCGCCTCGCTGCACGACTTTCACGACCGCCTGCTGTCCTACGGCACCACCCCGCTCGCAATCGTCGGCCCCGAGCTGCTCGCCGATCTCGGCCAGCCGGCGAGCGCAGTGCGCGCGGCGGCGAACTATTAGGAAGCGCGGCCCATGAGCACAGGCGCCCGGGCGGCGGCGGCGGTGAGCGTGCTCGCGAGTGCGGTCGCGGCGGCCGGGCCGGCCGCCTTTGACTTCGACCGCGCTCCCGGGCGGCTGCCCAAGGACGTCGTGCCGCTCGACTATCGCGTGGCGGTGGTGCCGGACATGGAGGCGATGAAGATCACGGGGAGCGAGTCGGTGCAGCTGCGCGTGCGCAGCGCGACGCGCACCATCGCCTTCAATTCGCTGAATCAGAGACTCAGCGACGTGCGCCTCGACGGCGCGGCGGTGGCCGGTGTCGATTCCGACGACCAGAAGCAGCTCACGGTCGTGACGCTGGCGGTGCCCGTGCCCGCCGGTGCGCATACCCTGTCGTTCTCCTTCGTCGGCCGGCTCGAGACGCAGCCGCACGGACTCTTCCTGCAGCCCTACCTCACCCGCGAGGGTGCGCACGCGCGGCTGTTGTCCACCAAGATGGAGAGCACCGACGCGCGGCGCATGTTCCCGTGCTGGGACGAGCCCGCTTTCCGCGCGAGCTTCGAGCTCACGGTCACGGTGCCGGCAGCCTGGGCCACGGTCTCGAACATGCCGGTCGCGAGCCGCGAGCTGCACGGCGAACAGGCGACCGTGACCTTCGAACGCTCCCCGGGCATGCCGGCCTATCTCATCGAGTTCACCGCCGGGGACCTCGAGTCGCTCCCCGGGCAGGCCGGGTCCGCTCAGGTCGGCGTCTGGGCGGTGCGCGGGCGCGGGCGCGACGCACAGGTGGCGCTCGCCGATGCGCAGCTGATCCTCAGCGACTACGACGAATACTTCGGCTTCGCCTACCCGCTGCCGAAGCTCGACGCGATCGCCGTGCCGGGCGGCTTCGGCGGCGCGATGGAGAACTGGGGCGCCATCACCTACAACGAGCAGCTGCTGCTGCTCACCCCGGACAGCACGCTCGCCGAGCGGCAGGCGGAGTTCGCCGTGCAGGCGCACGAGATCGCCCACCAGTGGAACGGCGATCTGGTCACCATGGGGTGGTGGGACGATCTGTGGCTCAATGAGAGCTTCGCCTCCTGGCGCGGCAGCTCCGAGACCGACCGGCGCCACCCCGACTGGAAGTGGTGGGAACAGCAGGATGCGGCCCGCGATGCCGCCATGCGCGCCGATGCGCGCCTGTCGACACATCCGATCGAGCAGCCGGTGGCGGATGAGCTGCAGGCGGCGAATGCCTTCGACCAGATCACCTATCTCAAGGGACAGTCGGTGCTGCGCATGCTCGAGAGCTACCTCGGGCCGGACGTATTTCGCGACGGCATCCGCCGCTACGTGCGCGCGCGCGCCTTCTCCAACGCCACCGCCGCGGATCTGTGGGACGCGCTCGCCGCGGCGAGCGGTGCGGACGTCGCGCAGGTGGCGCGCGACTGGACCGAGCAGCCCGGCTTTCCGCTGGTGAACGTCGCGGCCAGCTGCGATGCCGGCGGCGCACGCACCATCGCACTCAGCCAGCGGCGCTTCACGCTGCAGGCGGGCGAGGCGCCGGCCGGGCACTGGAGCGTGCCACTGCGGATCCGCGCCGGTGACGGGGCGGCACGCGCCGAGCTCCTCACCCGCGACGGGCAGACGAGCGCCGCCGGTGCCTGCGGCGAGCCGCTCAGCCTCAACGCCGACGCCATCGGCTTCTATCACGTGAGATACGACGCGGCGACGCTGGCGGCCAACACCCGCGCGTTCGAGAGCGCGCCCGACGGCGACCGCATCGCGCTGCTCGATGACGGCTGGGCACTGGCGCTCTCGGGCGCGCAGCCGCTCGCACCGTATCTCGCGCTGGTCGGCGCCATGGGGCGCAATCGCGACCCGCGCGCCTGGGAGCAGATTGCCCAGGCGCTCGGCACGCTCGAGCACTACGAGCGCGGCAGCCCGGGCCACGGGGCCTTTGCGGTCCGGGCACGCGCCATGCTGCGCCCGGTGTTCGACCGGCTGGGCTGGGACCCGAGGCGCGGCGAGTCGCCGGACGCGGCACGGCTGCGCCGCGCGCTGCTCCTCGATCTGGGCGAGTTCGGCGATCCGGGCGTGCTCGCCGAGGCGCGCCGGCGCTTCGCGCGCTTCCTGGCGGACCGCACCAGCATCCGCCCCGACGACCAGGAGGCGGTGCTGACCATCGTGGCGGGCGCGGCGGATGCGGCGACCTTCGAGCGGCTGCACGCGCTCGCCGCCGCCGAGAAAGACCCGGGCGCGCAGCTGCGCTACTACCTGGCGCTGATGCGCGTGGGTGATGCGGCGCTGGCGCAGCGCGCCGCACGCATCGCGCTGTCGGCGGAGATTCCGCCGCAGCAGGAGCTGCGGCGCCTGCGGCTGGTGGGCCAGCTCATCGACCGGCACCCGGCGCTCGCCTGGACGACGTTCCGCGACAACGCCGACCGGCTGCTCGCGGCGAATCCCAAGTACGCGCCGCTGATTACCGCGGAGACGGTTCCCGAGGCCTACTGGGAGGGAGCGTCGCCGCAGGAGATCGAGGCCTGGGTACGCGCACGGCTGCCGGCGGAGATGGCACCCAACATCGCGCGCGGTATGGAGAGTCTCAACGGGCGGCGCGCGGAGCGGGCGGCGCTGGTGCCCGAGGCGGACGCCTGGATGGCTCAGGCCCGGTCGCAGCGCTGAGCGCGGGTCGCAGCGCGGTGCGCGAGGCGGATGCGGGCTTTGGCGCCATCGCGGACCGCGAGCGCGGCCTCAGGCGCACGCTCGGGGCCGGGCGTCTCGCCATGATCGCCATCGGCGGCGCCATCGGCACGGGTCTGTTTCTCGGCAGCGGTTTCGCCATCAGTCTCGCGGGTCCCGCGGTGCTGGCGAGCTACGCGGTGGGCGCGCTGATCGCACTGCTGCTGATGGGCTGTCTCGCGGAGATGACGGTCGCGCACCCCACCACGGGCTCCTTCGGCGCCTACGCCGAGTACTACCTCGGTCCGCTCGCCGGCTTCCTGGTGCGCTACGCCTACTGGGCCTGCCTCGTGCTGGCGGTCGGCACCGAGGTCACGGCGGTCGCGCTCTATATGCGCTTCTGGTTTCCTGCGCCGCCGGGCTGGCTGTGGATCCTGGGGTTCGCGGCGCTGTTG
>JASHVF010000440.1 GCA_030039615.1 Gammaproteobacteria bacterium
CGGCGGGAGCACCGGGCGGCCCGCCCGGCGGCGTCGCCCCCGAGAACGGCGCACGCGCGGCGCAGGCGGCGAGCGCGAGGACGACCAGCAGCAGCATCAACCGGGCGCGCATCGGCGGTCCTCGGCAGACTCAGTGCGTGAGCTCGTGCAACCAGCGCTCGGTGCGGTCGACGAAGGTCGTGACGGGCGCGCCCGACTCGGGGAATCCGCAGCCCGGCTTCCCGGGTATCTGCGCCGCGGCCGGCAGCGCCAGCGTCACCCGGTCGTCGGAGCAGCCGGGCAATACCCGCAGGCCCGAGGCGTATTCGATCTCCATGTCGACCAGCCCTTCGGGCATCGGTGCATTCCACGAGTTGCCGCCGAGGTCCGCCATGATGTGCGCCCATACGGGCAGCGCGCCCGCGGAGCCGGTGAAGCCGGTCGGCGCATTGTCATCGTAGCCGACCCACACGACGGTGAGGTCGCTGCCCGAGAAGCCCGCGAACCAGCTGTCACGATACTCGGAGGAGGTACCGGACTTGCCGCCCACCTCGAGCTGCGCCGGCAGAATGGCGCGTGCCGGCCGGCCGGTGCCGCGATCCATCACCTCGACCAGGAGGCGATCGAGCTGGTACACGGCCTCGGGTGTCGCCACCTGCGTCACCTGCAGCGGGAAGGCCTTGAGTGCCTTGCCCTCGGCGCCGATGACGGCGCGCACCGCGCGCAGCGGATTGCGGAAGCCGCCATTGGCGAGCCCGTTGTAAAGCTGCGCCGCCTCGAGCGGCGTCACGTTGACCGCGCCCAGCAGCATCGCCGGGACCTGCTCGGGAGAGGATGCGAGGCCGAAGCGCCCCAGGGTCTCGGCGACCTTGGGCAAGCCGAGGTCGAGACCGACGCCCACGGTGGCGAGGTTGAGCGACTCGGCGAGCGCGCGCACCACCGGCACCGGTCCGTTGACGTCGTGGCTGAAGTTCTCCGGCCGCCAGTGCTTGCCGCCCGCGAGCTTCAGGTCCACCGGCTCGTCCTGGACGATCGTGGCGGCGTTGTAACGGCCGCTCTCGAGCGCCGTGAGATAAATGAAGGGCTTCACCAGCGAGCCCATCGCGCGGCGCGCATCGAGCGCGCGGTCGAAGCCGTCGTAGCCGACGTCGCGCCCGCCGACGATCGCGATCACATCGCCGCTCTGCGGAGTCGTAACCACCACCGCGCCCTCGAGCTGCTCGCCGGCGTGCTTCTTCAGGCGGTCGAGCCTCACGAGCTCGCGGTCGAGTGAGCGCTCGGCGGCTTCCTGGGCGCGCGGCTCGAGACTCGTATAGACCGAGAGCCCCGCTTCGGTGAGATCCTGCTCGCGGTAGTCGCGGCGCAGCGTGCGCCGTACGAAGTCGAGGTAGGCCGGGTAGTAGGCGCCCGCGGGCCGTGCCGTGACACCGAGCGGACGGCGCGCGGCGGCGGCGGCATCCGCGCCGCTCACGATGTGCTGCTCGGCGAGCTCCGCGAGCACCAGGTTACGCCGCGCCAGCGCCCGGTCCGCGTGGCGCCGCGGATCGTAGAAGGACGGCCCGCGCACCACCGCGACCAGCAGCGCGATCTCGGAGAGATCGAGCTCGGCGAGCGGCTTGCCGAAGTAGAACTGGCTGGCGAGCCCGAAGCCGTGGATGGCGCGCTCGCCGTCCTGGCCGAGGAAGATCTCATTGATGTAGGCGTTCATGAGATCTTCCTTGGTGAAGTGCGCATCGAGAGCGACCGCCATGATGGCCTCGCGGACCTTGCGGCCGAGCGTCTGGCGATTGGAGAGGAAGTAGCTGCGCACCAGTTGCTGCGTGAGCGTGCTGCCGCCCTGCTCGATCTGCCGCGCGCGCACGTCCACCCACAGCGCGCGCAGGATCGCCAGCGGGTCGACGCCGCGATGCGAGTCGAAGCGGCGGTCCTCCACCGCCTTGAGCGCCGCCGGCAGCAGGGGCGGCACCTCGCGCGGCGTCACCACCACCCGGTCCTCGCCGTGGCTCGGGAAGATGCTGCCGATCAGAAGCGGCTCGAGCCTGATCACCGGCAGGTCGCGCCCGGCGGCATCCTTGAGACTCACGATGGCGCCGGCACCGGCGTAGATGCTGAGCAGCTGCGCGTCGCGCGTCTCGTCGGCGAAGCGCGCCGGGCGCAGCGCGACGTCGATGTGCTCGCCGTTCAGGCGGTACGTTCCCGGATGCTCGAGCTGCGTGACGCGGCGGTAATGCAGCCGCTCGAGCTCGTGGATCAGATCGGCCGGGGCGAGCGAGAGCCCGGCGTACAGCTCGAGCGGCGCGGCGTACACCTGCGCGGGCAGCGTCCAGCGCCGGCCTTCGAAGGTCCGGGTCACCGTGACGCCGAGATACAGCACGTACGCGCAGGCGGCCAGTGCCGCCAGCGCCAGCGTGCCGAATATCAGGCGCCTCAGAGGATCAGCTCCGCGGCGGGAGCGCGCAGGTTGTAGCGCGAGCTCATCACGTGGCCGTAGGCCCCGGCGTTGGCGATCAGCAGCACATCGCCCTCGCGGGTCACCGGCAGCAGCCGATCGTGCCCGAGCACGTCGGCGCTCTCGCAGATCGGACCGACGATGTTCACCAGCTCGGTCGCGGGCTCGGCGATGCGCGTCAGGTTGGCGATCTCATGGTAGGAACCATAGAGTGCCGGTCGGATGAGCGAGTTCATACCGGTCGCGACGCCGATGAAGCGCACCCCGCCCTTCTGCTTGAGCTGCGTGACGCGCGCCAGCAGCACGCCGGCCGCCGCCACCAGGTAGCGGCCCGGCTCGAGCCACACCTCGAGGCGCGGGTACTCGGCGCGCACGGCCGTGAGCAGCATATCGAGCCGCGCCAGGTCGACGCCCGGCTGATCGGGCCGCTCGGGCACGCCCAGTCCGCCGCCGATGTCGATCACCCGCACGCCCTCCATGCGCAGCGCGGCGGCGGCCAGCAGGCGCGCGGTGTGCTCCCAGCTGGTCACGTCGAAGATGCCGCTGCCGACGTGCGCCTGCAGCCCGGTGAGGCGCGCGCCCGCCGCGCGCGCCGCGCGCTCGAAGCCCTCGAGCTCGCCGATCGGCACGCCGAACTTCGAGCGCGTGCCGGCGGTGCGCACGTGCGTGTGGTGGCCGCGGCCGACGCCGGGGTCGACACGCGCGAAGATCTCCCGCCCGCGAAACAGCTCCGGCCAGGCGCCGAGCGCGTAGGCGTTGTCGACCGTGACCCGCACGCCGCGCGCGAGCGCCCAGGCGTACTCCTCGCGCGGCGCGAAGTTCGGCGTATAGAGAATGCGCGCAGGCGGAAGCTCCGGGCAGGTGGCGAGCAGCTGCTCGACCTCGCCGCGCGCTACGCACTCGAACTCGATCCCCTCGTCGTGCAGCGCCCGCAGGATGCTCGGGTGCGGATTGGCCTTCATCGAGTAGTGCACCCGGTCGAGCGAGCGCAGACCCCGCAGCGCGCGCGCCGCTGCGCGCACCGTCGCGAGATCGTAGACGTAGGCATCGCTCCGTCCCTCGAGGGCCGCGAGCAGCTCGGCGCGGCGCGTGCTCCACCAGGGCGGCGGAGCGCGCACCGCCTGCGCCGGCGCCGCGAACAGCTGCTGCCAGGTGGGACCGAGTATGCGGTCGCCGGGCACCGGCCGGATGAGCAGCTCGTGCAGCTGCTCGACCAGGCGATCGCCCTGGTCCTCGTCGACGACGAAGGTGAAGTTGAGGTCGTTGGCGGCCTGGCTGACCAGGTGGATCTTCTGCTCCTCGAAGAACTCGAAGGCGCCGCCGAGCTGATGCAGGATCGCGCGGATGTTGCGTCCGACGAGGCTCACCGAGGCGCACGGCCCGATCACCTGCACGCGGCACAGATGCGAGAGGTCGGCCACCAGGGCGCTCAGCTGCGCGTTGTCGAGCGTGTTGGCCGCCGCGTCGAGCGACACCGTTACGTTGGTCTCCGAGGTCGATACCAGATCGACCGACAGGCCGTGCTGCTTGAACACCTGGAAGGCGTCGGCCAGGAAGCCGACCTGGTGCCACATGCCCGGGCTTTCCATCGCGATCAGCGTGATGCCCTTTCTGGTACACACCGCCTTGACCTGCGCGCCGCCCTCGCCGCCCTCGGCGCTCAATACCGTGCCCTCGAGGTCCGGGGCCTGGGTCGCGTACACATGCAGCGGAATGCGCTGCTGGCGCACCGGCAGGATGCAACGCGGATGCAGCACCTTGGCGCCGCTGGTGGCGATCTCCTGGGCCTCGTCGTAATGCAGCGAGCGCAGCAGCCGTGCGGTCGGGGTCGCGCGCGGGTTGGCGCTGAACAGTCCCGGAACGTCGGTCCAGATCTCGAGCCGCTGCGCGCGCAGCTTCGCGGCCAGGTAGGCCGCCGAGGTGTCCGAGCCGCCGCGGCCGAGCAGCACGGTGTTGCCGGCGTCGTCGCTCGCGATGAAGCCCTGGGTCACGAGCACGGCGGGAAGCGCGGCGAGCTGCGCCGCGAGTGCCGCGTCGGGCGCAAAGCTGCACACCGCCGCGAGCACGCTCGCCCTGGCCGAGGCGCTGTGGCGCTCCTCCGCGCGCAGCATGCCGCGGGCGTCGGTCCAGGCGACGTCGAGGCCGCGCGAGGCGAGGAAGCGCGTGCCGATGCGGGTCGCCATCAGCTCGCCGGCGGCCATCACGCGGGCGCGGGTGCGATCGCTCACCTCGCGCACCAGGGCGATGCCGGCGGCGATCTCGCGCAACTCCGCGAACTGCCGCTCCACGTCTTCGCCGAGCGGCACGCCGAGCTCCGCGGCGAGGCGCCGGTGCCGCTCCTCGATGGCCTGGAGCTCCTCCTCGTAGGCATCACCCACTGCCGCATCGAGCAAGCGCTCGAGCCGGTCGGTAATGCCGCTCACCGCGGAGTGCACCACCAGCACCCGGGAGCCCGCCGCGAGGCGCGCGGCGACGACCCGTGCAATGTTGCTCCAGTTGGCGAGCGTCGCGACGCTCGTGCCACCGAACTTGAGGACGATCCAGGGCGAGGGGCTACGGGTCAAGGCGGCTAAGCCTCGCTTTACCTTGAGGTGAGGCTAGATTGGATCGAGCAACGGGAGCCGCGGTTCTACAGCTCGTCGTCGAAGTCCTGCAGATCCTTCTCGAGCTT
>JASHVF010000441.1 GCA_030039615.1 Gammaproteobacteria bacterium
AGCGCCAACAAGGCCGACACCTGCGAAAGAGTCGGTCGCGCCGAGGTCCGGGCTGTCTAGCGCCCGGCGCGACGCCGGGCGCCAGACCGACCCCACCGCCTCAGTGCGGAGGACCGACGGCACCCCCGCCGCCCTGGCGCGCCTGTACCTGGCCGTTCACGGCGATATAAGGCGCGGTCTGTACGACGACGAGATCCTTGATCTTGCCGCGCACCGCGTTGAAGAGATAGAAGAGTCGAACCCTGTAGTAGCCGACGCTGCCGCGCTCGCCGAGATAAGGAACGATTCCCTCGAGTCTCCGCGTTCTCGAGTCGGAAAGATCATCGGCGGCGGCGTCGACCGCGTTTCGGTAGCGCGCCTTCCGCGCGGGAGTCCAAGGCGGCAGCCCCTTGATTCCGCGAAAGTCCTTCGTGCCCAGCGGGATGAAATTGACCCCCTGCCACCCGTCAGCAAGGAAGCCCGAAGGGAAGTCGATCGTGAAGTGAGCGGGTTGCGGAGTGCCACCCGCGTCACGCAGGTGCCGCGGGTGCAGAGTGAACTCGGGTTGTTTGCCGAGGGGCGTATGCAGCGTGTGAGAAGCGCCCGGCCCCCAGGAGTCGACAAGCGTCACTCGCGTGTACATCCAATGCTTCACAATGTTCCCCCTTCAGCGGTTTTGGATTGCGACCACCGACACCTGATACGCCGCCCAGAGCGCGGGGTCCGCCTCCGGCTGCCCGGCCAGGACGCCGCGCATCGCCGCAGCGAGTGCGGCGGGTGCGTTCACCGAGTCGCGCAGCAGGTGTCGGTAGAACTCTGTCATGAGCTCCGCGCCCATCTCATCCGACACCGGCCAGAGGGATGAGACGACGGCGCGCGCGCCCCGCGCCAGCACTGTCGAGCCGATCCCGACGAGACCTTCGCTCGCCACCTGATTGCCGAGCGCGGTGTCACAGGCGCTGAACACGACGACCTCGGCGTGGAGGGTCAGCGAAGCCAGGTCCGGCACGCGAACCGCGCCGTCCACGTGCCGGCCGCTCGCGTCGTACGAGCCGAGCACCAGCGCCGAGAGCTCCGGAACGCGCGTGTCGACCATGCCGTGCGCGGCGATGTGGATGTAACGGTACTTGCCGAGATCCTCGGCAAGAAGTCGCTCGCGGGTCGCATCGAGACCGATCAGCTGCTCGGCCTCCGCCGGCGCGATTTCGCGGCGGATAGCCTCGGCCTCGAGTGCCGTGTAAGGGAGGCGGCGGTAGCCCGCGGAATCCGGCGAGTGCGGCGCCGGCGCGATCCCCTGTGGCGCTGGCGCCCTCGGAAGCGCGGCAAGCCTTGGATCGTCAGGCTCGTACACGGGATCGGCCACCAGCAGCAGCTCGCGCTGCACCCCGGAAGGCGCGCTGTCCGCGCTTCTCAGCATCCATACCGCCGGCGTCAGTGCCACCTCGTGTTGTCGCACGACGTAAGCATCGGGATTGCCGGCCAGCGGCAGGGCGGCGAACGGCACGTAGTCGAGCGCACCGTCCGGCACGATGATCCAAAGCGCGGCTCCGGTGAGCCACGGCTCGATAGGCCTGACGACGAGCTCGGAGAGCCGTGCCGCAGCGGCGACACGCTGCGACTTCGGCCGATCGGCGAACCTGCGGAGAGAATCGCGCAGATCCGACGCCGCCTTGTCGATCTGCTCCGGCGCCGCGAGCCGCACCCAATGCGTCTCTCCGGCCGACACGACCCACGCGTAGCTCGACTCCGCGCCGAGCCAGAAGGAAATGAGCGCAGTTCCCGGCCGAATTGACAGTGCCCCCAGGGGGCGGCGTGATGCCTTCGGCCCGCCCGGCCGAGACACGCGTGACGCTATTGCCGTGTTGACGGTGTCGGCCTGGCGCTGGAGCTCGGCGATGTCGGTGAGGAGATGCCGCGCACGCGGATTGGTGGCCGGGGAGATATCGGTCAACCCGTCGAGCGCCGCGCGCCGTTCGGCGAGCTCGGCGTAGATGGCCTCGCGCCGTTTGAGGTCCGAGGCCAGCTCGCGCCGCAACGCGGGCGAATACTGCTGGGACGCGACGTCGGCGAACGTGCGGGCCCGGGAGGCGTCCGCAGCAGCAAATGCCCGGGCTGCAAGCGCGCTCGCTGCTGCGCGATGCCCCGCCGCCAGCGCCGCCTCGTGTTGGGCACGCAGCAGCTCGATCTCGAGGTCATACGCATCACGCAGGGGCGCTTCGAGCTGTGTCCGAAAGTCCGGATTCACGCTCTGCAGCCGCACCGTGTCTCCCTGAGTCAACGCTCGTTCGACGGCCACGAGCGCCTCGCTGGTACGCGCCGCGGCGCGCAAGGTCCGCGCCAGCTCGAGATTGGTTGCGAACTCTCCGTTCACGTTGCCGAGTGCATGAAAGCGCTGCCGAGCCTCACCCAGATCGCTGAGCGCATCCGCCGTCCGTCCCATATCGCGCAGGATGACGGCGCGCTGCACGAGCGCCTGCGCGAGAATGACGGGGTCACCGCGGGGACCGCTCCTCAGGACCTCATCGAGCAGTGCCTTCCCCCCCTCGCCATCGCCTGCGGCCGCGGTGTGGGAGGCGAGCTGTACGCGGATGCTCTCGGAGGCAAGCGGGTCGACAGCCAGGCTGAGGGCTTCGCGGTCGTGGGAAACCGCTTCGTTCGGCTTCTTCTCGAGGGCATCAATGAGCGCGAGCTGCCGCAGCGTATCCATCCGGCCGCGGCCATCTTGTGCGGGCGTGCGTATGATCAGGGCTTGCTCGAGAAAACGCCGCGCCCTCTTCGGGTCGCCGAGCAGTCGGTAGTTGACGCCGATGCCGTGCATACAGCGCGCCTGCTCGAACTCCCGCTGGGTATTCGCCGACATGGCTTGACAGCGATCGTAGAAACGCAGCGACTCGTCGTACTTGCCGAGAGCCGTATCGAGCAGTCCCGCGTTGTAGAGGAGCAAGAGGTAGGTGGACACGGAGGTCTGCGGATCGAAGACGTCGAGCAGGTGCACGAAGTCGTCGCGGGCTTCCGAGAGGTGGCCCAGTCCCCAGAGACACGCTGCCCGATTCTGCCAGGCGGTCCCGGCTTGCACGGTGTCGTGCAGGGCGTCGAACTCCCGGCCCGATGCCGTCGCATACGGGACGCACTCTGAATACCGTCCCTGATAAAAGTACGTGAGAGAAATGTAGGTGTCCTGCATGGCCAGGTCATGACTGGCGCCTCGCCGCCGATGAAAGCGGCTCACGCGTAGCAGCAGCGTCCGCGCCTCCCCGAGCAGACGAGCGCCCTGGCGGACCGACTCGGACTGGCCGACCTGGATCCAGGTGTAGGCGAGCAGCGATTCCGCACGCGCCTCTCGCACCGGATCTCCCAAGCCGAAGGTAGCCTCCGCCGCCTTCGCCCACTCCTCAGCCTGCGGCCAGTCCGACAGATTCAGCGCGTTGAGAGCGGCCAGCGCGAGCTGCGCTTCACCACGGAGGTGTCGGTCGTCCGCTTCGCCGAGGCTGCGCTCGGCGGCGGCATAGGACTCCGCCGCGTGCACGAAGGCATCGTGTGCGTTGCGCCCGGCCGCCGCCGCCCGACCGCTCGTGATGTCCTGGCCGATGGCGTAACTGGCGTCCGCCGCCGACAGCGCATTGAAGACAGCGAGGCAAGAAGGCGAGACGCCCGCATTCAGGTCGAATGCGCGTACCGTAGCGGTCCCCACGGCCTTCGCGTATTCCGTGCCGGTGATCCGCAGCACGAGTGAGCCGGTCTGCGGCCCGGTAATGACGGCGCGCCTCGTACCGGTGCGCAGTTCCGGGTGATCCGCGCGGGCGATGACGTGTCCGCCTGCATCGAGAGCCTCGACCAGCACGTCGTTGTCGTGCTCTGCGACCTCGATGAGATAGGTGCGCCCCGGGGTCAGCGAGAGATCGGCGGTAACGGAACTCGTGCCCACGGTTTGCAGGGGCCCAACGGTCACAACCGGGGCGCCGAGAGCCTGGCTACAAGCGGCCAACGCCCGCTGCGGCGC
>JASHVF010000442.1 GCA_030039615.1 Gammaproteobacteria bacterium
GCCCTCAAAGGTAAGGAGGGGAGCGCCAAGCGCAAATGGATCACCTACCTGTTCGTAGGCGCTCTCTCCATCGTGTTCGCCGCCTGGGGCGCCTACGGCATCGTCAACCTGAGCTTTGGGGGCTCGAACTACGCGGCCGAGGCCGCCGGCAGCAAGATCACACTCGAGCAGGCCCGTAACGCCTGGCTGCGTCAGCAGGCTCAGTGGCAGCAGCGCCTCGGCGGCGCCGAGATCCCGGCGGAGCTGCGCACCCGGCTGCAGGACCAGGTGCTCGAAGGCATGATCCGCGATGCGCTGCTCGCCAAACGTACGCATGACCTCGGCTACCGGGTCGGACATGACGAGCTGATCGAGGCGGTAAAGAGCGAGCCGGCATTCCAGATCGAAGGACGGTATTCGCCCGAGGCTGCGCGCGACGCCCTGGCGCGCGCCGGACTGACGGCGGATGTCTTCCAGGATGAGCTGCGCGAGGACATGCAGCGCGCCCAGCTTGCGAACGCGATCCGCGGCTCGGATTTCCTTACCCCGGTCGAGTTCGCGCGCCTGCGCGAGCTCGAGGACCAGGAGCGCGAGGTCCGCTATGTCGTGCTGCCCGCGGATAAGTTCCCGGGAGCGCCGGTGGATGATGCGGCCGTCACCGCCTACTACCAGGCTCACCAGACCCAGTACCTCACTCCCGAGTCGGCGCATATCCAGTACGCTGAGCTCAAGCTGGATGCGCTCGAGGGCGAGGTTACGGTGAGCGATGCGGATCTGCGGGCGCAGTACGAGAAGGAGAAGAGTCAGCTCACGAGTCCCGAGAAGCGTCACGCGCGCCACATTCTGATCCCCGTCTCTGGCGCCGGCGACGCCGCCGCGGCGCTCAAGCAGGCGCAGGACGTGCTCGCGCAGGCCAAGTCCGGCAAGGACTTCGGCGAGCTCGCCAAGCAGTACTCCAAGGACCCGGGCTCCGCCCCGAGCGGCGGCGACCTCGGCTGGGCCGACAAGAGCACGTTCGTGCCGGCCTTCGCGGACGCGCTCTTCAGCATGCAACCGGGCGAGATCCGTGGTCCCGTGAAGACGCAGTTCGGTTACCACATCATCCGGCTGGAAGAGATTCAGCCCGGCAAGGGCAAGTCATTCGAGGAGGCGCGGGCGCAGATCGAAGCCGAGCTCAAGCGCAACCGTGCGACCGACCGCTTCGGCGAGATCCAGGAGCAGCTGCAGTCGCGCCTCTCGGAGCCCAACGCCGATATCAGCGCGCTGGCACAGGAGTTCAAGCTCCAGTCGGGCGACATCCCGCAATACCTCAAGGGCGCCGGCGCCGCCCCGCTCGGCCCGGCGCCGCAGCTGCAGGACGTCCTCTTCGGCGATCCGCAGCTCGCCGCCGGTCGCCTCGGGGGACCGGTGCTGCTCGGCGACAACGCGCTGGTCATCGTCAAGGTGCTCGAGTACCACAAGCCGCAGCCCAGGCCGCTGGCCGACGTGCGCGCCGAGATCGTCGCGGCGCTCGCCAAAGAGCGCGGCACGGCGGCCGCTCTCAAGGCGGCGCAGGGCGCGCAGGCGCGGCTCGAGTCGGGGGCCGCGTTCGAGGCGGTGGCGCAGTCGCTCGGCCTGAGCGCAGAGCCCGCGCGCTTCGTGGGTCGCAACGACCCTTCCGTTCCCGCACCGATCCGCACCGCAGTGTTCAGCGCGCCGCGGCCCGCCAAGGTGCCGGTGTTCCGGGCACTGGCGCTGCCCGCCGGCGGGGCTGCCGTGGTCGGCATCATTGCGGTACGCACCGGCGCGGCCGGCGGCGGCCCGCAGGAGCAGGCCGACCGCGTGCTACAGGAGGCCAGCCGCGAGGGAGTGAGCGACGTGATGGCCTACGTGGGCGAGCTGCGGCGCACGGCCGACGTGCGCAAGAACCCCAAGGCGTTCGATTAGCCCTCAGCCTCGAGAGGGAAGCTCATGCCGACGGTGCTGAAACCACTGTCGACGTAGACGATCTCCCCGGTGATGCCCGCCGCGAGGTCCGAGCAGAGAAACGCGGCCGTATTGCCCACGTCCTCGAGCGTCACGTTGCGGCGCAGCGGCGCGATCTCTGCCACCCGGCTCAGCATCTTGCGAAACCCGGGGATTCCAGCGGCCGCCAGCGTCTTGATTGGCCCCGCCGAGATGCCGTTGACGCGGATGCCCTGGGGACCGAGATCCGCCGCCAGGAAGCGCACGTTGGCCTCGAGGCTCGCCTTGGCGAGCCCCATGACGTTGTAGCCGGGGATTGAACGCACTGCTCCGAGATAGGTCAGCGTCAGCAATGCGCCGGCGCGCCCCGCCATGAGCGGCTGTGCGCCGCGCGCGAGCGCGGTGAGGCTGTAGCTCGAGACGTCGTGGGCGATGCGGAAGCCCTCGCGACTGGTTGCCGCAACGAAACTGCCGGTGAGCGCCTCGCGCGGCGCAAACGCCACGGCATGCACGACCACATCCAGCGCGCCCCACTCGCGCTTGAGCTTCTCGAAGGCGGCATCGATCTGGCCGTCCACCGTGACGTCGAGTGGCATCGTGAGGTGCGAGCCGATCGATGCGGCGAGCGGCTCGACCCGCTCCTTCATCTTGTCGTTGACGTAGGAGAAGGCGAGCTCGGCGCCTTCGCGGTGCATGGCCTGGGCGATGCCCCAGGCGATTGAGCGGTCGGTGGCCACACCGACGATGAAGGCGCGCTTGCCGGCAAGAAATCCCATGGCGAATCCTCCCGGCGCGATTATGCCGGAAGTCGCGCCTCACCTGAGCGCGGGCGGGGCGCGCGCTCAGCTATGGCGCACGACGTGGATGTGGAGCTTTTGGCCGGCGTGAATGTGGGTATGGGCGTTGAGCCCGTTCCAGGCGAGCAGCTGCGGCACGCTGCACTGAAAGAGCTGGGCGATGCCTGCCACGGTGTCGCCGCTGCGCACGGTGTAGACGACGTGGCGATGTGAGCGCGCGTGGCTCGATGAGCCCCCGGCGCTCGTCACCTGGACCTTCTGGCCGGCATGCAGTGCGTCGCCGGGCTGCATGCCGTTGAGTGCCGCGAGCGTGTTCACGTCCATGCCGTTGCGGCGCGCGATCGACCAGAGTGTATCGCCGCGGCGCACGACCTGGACGTGCGGGCGTCGCCCGCGCACGCGCCCGTCGACGCGCGCCGCCGCGAGCAGCACCTTGGCGGGCAGCTCCATGTCGGCATTGGGGACGCGCAGCTCATCGCCCACTGTGAGACGGCCCTCCGGCAGGTCGTTGAGCTCGCGGATGACGTTGGTGGTTGTGTGGAACTGCGCGGCGACCGATGCCACGGAGTCGCCGTGCTTCACGGCGTAGCGGGTCACGCCGAGCAGCTGGTCGGCGGACAGCTGCGCGATGTTCTGGGTGAATACCTCCGCGGCATCGACCGGCAGCAACAGGTAGTAGGGCCCGACGGGGTCGGTGGCCCAACGATGAAACGCGGGGTTGAGCTCGTAGAGCTCCTCGGGCGTGATGCCGGCGATCTCGGCGGCGACTTTCAGGCTTATCTGCCCGCCGCTGGCGACGCGCGCAAAGTAAGGCTGGTTCGCGACGTGCGTGATCTCGAGGCCGTAGCCGGCGGGGTTGCGCACCAGGCGCCCCATGGCGAGCAGCTTCGGTACGTAGGCGCGCGTCTCCTTCGGCAGCCACAGGTCCCAGAAGTCGATCGGTCGTCCGGACGCGCGATTCATCGCCACCGAGCGCTCCACGATGATCTCGCCGCAGTTGTAGGCCGCGATTGCCAGCAGCCAGTCACCGCCGAATTCATCATGCAATGACTGCAGATAGTCGAGGGCGGCGCGCGTGGATTCGACGATGTCGCGCCGTCCGTCGTACCACCAGTCCTGCCGCAGGCCGTAGCGTGACCCCGTTCCGGGTATGAACTGCCATAGGCCCGAGGCGCTGGCGCGCGAATAGGCGTAGGGCTCGAAGGCACTCTCCACCACCGGCAGCAACGCCAGCTCGAGCGGCATGCCGCGCGCCTCGAGCTCGTTCACGATGTGGTAGAGGTACAGATCCGCGCGGCCGAAGGCGCGCTGCAGGTAATCCGGGTTGTTCGCGTACCAGCGCAGCTGCTGATCGATCGCGCGGCGCTCCTCGCCGTCGTCGAGCTTGAAGCCGGCGCGCATGCGATCGAAGAGGTCGGCATATTGCGCCGGCGGCGCCGGAACACTCGCATCGGCAACGACGGGGGCCGTAGCGGATTCGCCGGGCTCGGCGGCCGCGACCGCTGCCTCGGCGGATTCGCCCGCCGTGGCGCTGGCGCTTGCTGGAGCTGCGGGGGGTTCGCCGAGCGCGAACGGAACCTCACGAGCGCTGCTTGCTTCCGGGGTGGCGGCGGCGGCGGTTGCGGGCGACGGTGTCTCGGGTGGCGTGAGCTGAGCCGGCGGTTGACTCACGACGGCCTGGGCGGGGTCGGGATCCGGGCGCGCAGCGGGGCTGTGAGCGCATGCGGCAAGCGTGATCAGGCCTAAGCAAAGCAACGCCTGGCGCGCCGGTCTCATCGCTCCGATCGTCAATTTCCGTACCCCGCGTAGCCGTGCTAAGTTGCCCAGCGCCGCATCCTTGGGCGTGGGTCCTTGGAGTTGGACGCTACTGGTTCAGGACAGGGAATTTAACCGGTAAGTTCACATATTTACCAGCATTTCTATCGTGCCAGTTCGCACTTCCCCGATTCCCGACCGCGATGCCTCGCTGGCCGCCTGGTGGGATACCCCGCTCGGGCGCTCGCTGCTCGCGGCGGAGTCCGAGCTGCTCGGCGAGGCGATGGAGGACGTGTTCGGCTGGGAGCTGCTGCAGATCGGCGCCTGGGGGAGCGCCCGCGAGCTGCTGGCGCGCGGTCGCACCCGCCGTCAGAGCCTCATCGCGGCTCCGGGATTCCCGGGCGGCGCGGACATCCTGGCGCGTCCCTCGCACCTTCCGGTGACCAGCGACTCGATCGATGCGGCGTTGCTGCCGCACACACTCGAGTTCGCACCGGATCCCTACTCGATTCTGCGCGAGGTGGACCGCGTGCTGACGGGCGAGGGTCAGCTGCTGATCCTCGGGTTTCAGCCGTGGAGCCTGTGGGGATTGCGCTCGCGCGCGAGTCGCAGCGGATTCCCGCCCGGTATGCGCCGCGTGCTCTCGACCAACCTGGTGCGTGAGTGGCTGGTGCTGCTCGGGTACGAGGTAGTGATGGCGTCGCGCTACCTCTATCTCGGACCATGGAGCCGGGTAGGGCCAGCTGAAGGCACGGCGCGACTGCTGCGGCCGGGGCTCACCTACCCGCTGCCC
>JASHVF010000443.1 GCA_030039615.1 Gammaproteobacteria bacterium
GCCGCAAACTCCTCGCGCGCCGCGAACTGCGGCGTCGCGGCCGCGGCGGCGGGCGGGCCGGCGGCGTCGCCGCGCTGAAAGGTGTTGGTGCGGGCGGTGTCAGGGTTGAAGCCGAATGCACTCGGCTCGATCATCAGCACCGCGTCGGCGCACTGTGCACGGCGCCGGCCCGCGGGGGGCGGTTGCGCAGGCGGGCCGGCGGCGCTGGGCTGCATGGCCCATTCTCGCACGTCCGCCGCTTACGGCTTACGTTCGGGGGTGCCTGGCGGCGCGCAGCGGACGGCTGTCCTGGGTGCCGGTAGCCTCGAGGATGTCGAGCACCGGCATGCGCTGTGTCAGATCGAGCGGCTCGCCGGTGAGGCAGCGGTCGCATTCCTCCGCGGCCGCCGGACGTGCGAACAGATAGCCCTGCGCGTAGGCACAGCCGAGCGCGCGCAGCTTCTCCAGCTGCGGCCAGCCCTCGATGCCCTCGGCGACCACCTCGATGTGCAGGTGCCGTGCCATGGCGATGATGGCGCTGACGATCGCCAGGTCCGACATGTCAGTGACCAGATCGCGCACGAAGCTGCGGTCGATCTTCAGAGTGTCGACGCGCCAGCGCTTGAGATAGGAGAGGCTTGAGTAGCCGGTGCCGAAGTCGTCGATCGCGATGTGGATGCCGAGCTCGCGCAGCTTCGCGACCGTATCCTGCGCCGCCTCGCGGCCGCGCGCCTCGCGGCGCTCGAACACGGCGCTCTCGGTGATCTCGATCTGCAGCATCGTGGGCTCGAGTCCGTGCTGGCGCGTGAGCCTGGTGATGGTCTCGGCGAGGTTGGAGCGCTGCAGCTGCACCGCCGAGACGTTGATCGCGACCGGCACGACCTCCGCGCCCTTCTGCCGCCAGCGCACCATGTCCTCGACCGCGCGCTGCAGCACGAAGTCGCCGATCGGCACGATCAGGCCGGCGTCCTCGGCAATGCGCACGAAACGGTCGGGCCGCACGAACCCCTGGCTCGGGTGCTTCCAGCGCATCAGCGCCTCGAGCGCCACGACGCGGTGCGTCTCGATCTCCACGATCGGCTGGTAGTGGACCTCGAGCTGCCGGGTCTGGAGCGCGGTACGCAGCGACGCCTCGACGGCGATACGCTCCTTGAGGCGCCGATCCATCGCCGGACTGAACAGCTGAAAATTGTTGCGGCCGCGATCCTTCGCCTGGTACATCGCGGTGTCCGAATGGCGCAGCAGCTCGCCCATGTCGATGCCGTCGCGCGGGTAGAGCGCGACGCCGATGCTGACCGTGGTGACGAGCGTGCGGCCGTCGACCACCATGGGCGCGGATAGCGCCTGGTTGATGCGCTCGGCCGCCTCGTTCACCTTGTCGGTGTTCTTGATGTCCTTCATGACGATGACGAACTCGTCGCCTCCCATGCGCACCACGACGTCCTGTGAGCGCATGGTGGAGCGGACGCGCTGCGCAACCGTCTTCAGCAGCTTGTCGCCGGTCTCGTGGCCGCGCGAGTCGTTGACGTGCTTGAAGCGATCGAGGTCGAGGAACAGCACCGCGAGCACCGCGCCCTTGGCCTTCGCCTCGGCGATCGCATCGGGCAGGTTCGCGGCCAGATACAGACGGTTCGGCAGTCCGGTGAGCTGGTCGTGATGCGCGAGGTGATCGAGCTGCTGGTGACGCTGCAGCATCTGGCTCTCGACGACGCGGCGCGTCGTCACGTCGTGTACCGCGACCGCGAACACCGGCCGCCCGTCGAGCATGATGCGATGCGCGCTCGCCTCGACGTCGCGCACCGAGCCGTCCTTGCAGCGCTGACGCAGCTCCATCGGCGAGCGGGCGGTGGCCTCCTGCAGCCGCGCCAGCAGCACGTGCTCGTCGGCGCCGTCGGCGCTGAAGAGCTCCGTGAAGGGGATCGTGCGCACGTCCTCGAACGAGTAGCCCGTATTGCGCAGCGCCGCGGGGTTCGCCGCGACGATGCGCAGCGTCTCGGGGTCGAGCATCAGCGCCGTGGTCGGCCACTGCTCGAATACGGCCTGGCGCGTGGCCTCGGGACTGGAGCGCGTCCCGCGCTGCGCGCGCAGAAAGTACCATGCGCCGTAGGCGAGAGCGGCACACCAGAGTCCGGCTAGGGCGCCGAGGCTGAATGCCAAATGGTTCACGCTTCTTCCCTAATTCGAGCTTTGAAAGTTTGGCGGAAGCAGCTGCAGCGCGGCCGTGCGCTGCGCACAGTTTGCGTCGCAGGACGGCGACGAAAGAGCGATCCGGGACCCACGTCGCGGAGCGTTCCCGCGCGCAAATCCCTTGTTTTTTAGGAGTGTAAGCGCGGGTCTTGAGGCGCGGGCCACGCCCGCGGCCCGCAGCGAGGCTCGAACCCCCGCCCGCGCGCACTCGCTTCCGACCCGGCGCACGCTGAGACGGCGTGCGTACCGGACATAACGCCCGCGTCGCTTTGTTACGAATTGCGCGTGCGGACGGGCGGCCAGCGTGCGCTCGTGGGAGGTCTGCCATATGCTGCCCGCCTTGCTCGTGGAGGGAGAGCACATGGCCAGGGCCAAGAAGTCCAAGAAGAAGCCCCCTGCCGGCGGCGGCGGATTGACCGGTCGGATGATCGCCGCGGCGGTGAGCGCCAGCGTCATTTTCGGCGGTCCGCAGGCCGGGGCCCGCACCCAGAAGCCGCCGCTCTACGGCCAGCACTGGATGGCGGTGACCGGCAAGCCGATCGCGGCCAGCGCCGGCGCCCAGATCTTCGCGCGCGGCGGCAACGCAGTGGACGCCGCCTGCGCCATGATCGCGGCGACCGCGACCGCGTGGACCACGCTCTCCTGGGGCGGCGAAACGCAGGCCCTCATCTACAACCCGCACACCGGCAAGGTGATCGCGATCAACGGCCTGGGAGTCGCCCCGACCGGTGCCACACCCGATTACTTCCGCAAGCTCGGCATGCGCTTCCCGCCCGAGTACGGGCCGCTCGCGGCCGTCACGCCCGGCACCCCCGGCGGCCTGATGACCATGCTGGCCGAGTATGGAACCAAGAGCCTGGGCGAGGTGCTCGCGCCGGCGATCGAGATGGCCGACGGCTTCCCGATGGATCAGATGCTCTCGGGCACCATCGAGCACTACAAGGATCTGCTCAAGCAGTGGCCGGACTCCAGGCGCGTGATGCTGCCGCACCTGGGTGCCGAGCACGAGGGACCGCAGCCCGGGGAGATGTTCCGCCAGCCCGATCTCGCCGCGACCCTGCGCAAGCTGGTGGCGGCGGAGCGCGACGCCCTCAAGGCCGGCAGGGACCGCAAAGCGGCGATCTACGCCGCTTACGACCGCTTCTACAAGGGCGACATCGCGCAGGATCTGGTGCGCTCGGTGCGCGAGCTCGGCGGGCTCTTCACGCTCGAGGATCTCGCCAACTGGAAGGTCAAGATCGAGGAACCGGTGCACACCAGCTACCGCGGCATCGAGGTCTACAAGCTCCAGCCCTGGGTGCAGGGACCGGTGATGCTGCAGGCACTCAACATCCTCGAGAACTTCGATCTCAAGTCGATGGGCTATGACAGCGCGCGCTACATCCACACGCTCTACCAGGCCATGAACCTCGCCTATGCGGACCGCGACTTCTACTACGGCGACCCGAGCTACGCGCCCGCGCCGCCGCTCGCAGGCCTGCTCTCCAAGGACTATGCCCGCGAGCGTGCCAGGCTGGTGCGCGCCGACCGCAACGACCCCGACATCCGTCCCGGAGATCCCTACCCGTACGAGGGCGGCAAGAACCCGTACCTCAAGTACCTCGAGGCCTGGCATTCGAAGATGCCCGCACAGGCGCCGGTGTCGATGCAGGAGTTCGATCGCACGTTCCGCCTGGGCACCACCAGCGTGCAGGCGGCGGACGATAAGGGCTGGGCGGTCTCGGTGACGCCGAGCGGCGGCTGGACCCCCGCGGTGATCGCGGGCCGCACCGGCGTCGGCCTCTCGCAACGCATGCAGAGCTTCGTGCTCGATCCGCGCGACAACCCCTACAACGTGCTCGAGCCGGGCAAGCGTCCGCGCGCGACACTCACGCCCTCGATGGCACTCAAGGATGGCAAGCCGTTCCTGGTGTTCTCGGTGCAGGGCGGTGACACCCAGGACCAGAACCTGCTGCAGTTCTTTCTGAACGTGGTCGAATTCAACATGTCGATCCAGGAAGCCGCCGAGGCCGCCAACATCACGAGCTACCAGATGCGCGACTCCTTCGGGCAGCATGAGTCGTTCCCGGGGCGGGTGACGCTCAATACCTCGACGCCGCCGTGGGTTAGGAGCGAGCTCGAGCGCATGGGCTACAAGCCCGAGTACGAGGAGCGCACCTCGGGTCCGATCACCGCGATCTTCGTCGATCGCGCCCACGGCACGCTGTGGGGCGCGGCGAGCAACTTCGGGCAGGACTACGGCGTCGGCTGGTAGGTCGCGGCCCGGTCAGGGCGCGCGGCCCACCACCGTGAAGTGCTGCACCTCGGGCTCGAACTCGAGCAGATAGCCCGTGTCCTCGGGGTAGAACCTCGACTTGAGCAGGTCATCGCCCGCAAAGGCGCGGATCGCCTCCTCGTTCACCCAGTGGCTGACGGTGAGGAAATGCGTGACCTCGCCTTCGTCGCGCCGGTAGATCGCGGCTTCGAGATTTCCCGGTAC
>JASHVF010000051.1 GCA_030039615.1 Gammaproteobacteria bacterium
GGCGCCTGCTCGGAATCCGGCCGCTGCTGCTGCAGCACGCCGGTGCGGCTGTCGGCGCCGGCGCCGACCTGGTGCTGTCCCATCTGGACGGGCTCGAGCGTGCGCGGCTCGCCGCGGAAGGCGGCGTAGAGCGAGTCCGACAGCAGCCGGTACTTGCCCTCGTTCAGCGTCGAGAGCGCGTACATGACGACGAAGAATGCGAGCAGCAGCGTCACGAGGTCGCCGTAGGGGATCGCCCACGCCTCGTGATTCGCGTGCTCTTCGTGGCGTTTGCGGGGCCTGAAGCTCATGCGCGCTCCTTCGGTATCAGTGCAGGTAGCCCTGCAGCTTCGACTCGATGGCGCGCGGGTTCTCGCCCTGGGCGATCGAGAGCATGCCGTCGATCACCATCTCGCGCATCTGCGTCTGGCGCTGGATGATGACTTTGAGCTTGGCGGAGACCGGGAGAAAAAACAGGTTCGCGAGCCCGATGCCGTAGACCGTCGCGGTGAAGGCCGCGGCGATGCCGTGGCCGAGGCGGGTCGGGTCGGCGAGGTTCTGCATGACGGCCATGAGCCCGAGCACCGCGCCGATGATGCCGAGCGTCGGGGAGTAGATGCCCATGCCCTCGAAGACCTTGGCGGCGGTGATGTCGGCGTGCTCGCGCACGTGCAGCTCGACGTTCATGACGTTGCTGATGGTGTCGGGCTCGCTGCCGTCGACCAGCAGCTGCAGCGCCTTCTTCACGAACGGGTCCGGCTCGCGGTCGATCTGCGGCTCGAGGCCGAGCAGTCCCTGCTTGCGCGCGGTGTTGCTCCACTCGACGATCTTGGCGATCAGCAGATTGCCGTCGCGGGCCGGCGGGCGCATCACCCAGGAGAAGATCGACAGCGCCCGGCGCATCACCGGGAAGGGCGTCTGCACCAGGATGGCGGCGATCGTGCCCACCACCACGATCATGAAGGCGGCCGCCGACACCAGCGCCATGACGCCGGCGCCCTTCAGCACGGCGCCGACCAGCACCGCACACAGCGCCAGCACCAGTCCCAGGATGCTGAGGAAATCCAAGGCGCGCCCCTAGCGTGCGCAGCCCCGATGGGCCGCGCCAGCCGCGCGCACGGTCACCCGATCCTTCCTCTGGATCATTCTTTCGCCTCCTTGTCCTGCTCGCGCCAGCCGGCGAGTCGCGCCTTGAGCCGCACCAGCGCCTGTCCGTGGAGCTGGCAGGCGCGCGATTCGGTTACCTTGAGCACCTCGCCGATCTCCTTGAGGTTCAGTCCCTCGCTGTAGTACAGCGACATGACCAGCCGCTCGCGCTCCGGCAGCGTCTCGATCGCCTTGGCGAGCGAGACCCGCATCTGCTCATCCGCCGTCTCCCGGAAGGGATCGGCCGTCGCCTCGGTGCCGCCGGTCTCGTCGTCGAGACTCGCCAGGCGGCAGCTCGCGGCGTCCTGCACGATGGAGTGGTACTCCTCGAGCGAGACGCCCATGTGCTGCGCAATCTCCACGTCGCGCGCGCTGCGCCCGGTGGTGCGCTCGACCTCGCGCATCGCCGCCGCGGCGGCCCGCGCCTTGCGGTGCACCGAGCGCGGCGCCCAGTCGAGCGCCCGCAGCGCATCGATCATGGCCCCGCGGATGCGGATGCCCGCGTAGGTCTCGAAACTCGCGCCGCGGCTCGCCGTGTAGTTGGCCGCGGCCTCCATCAATCCCAGCATGCCCGCCTGGATCAGGTCATCGACCGCCACCGAGGGCGGCAGCCGCCCGGCGAGGTGGTAGGCGATACGCTTCACCAGCTCCGCATGGCGGACGATCAGCTCGTCCCCCGCACGGCCGCTGCCCTGCAGCGCGCCGTAGGTTCCGGCGGCGCTCACGGCACCACCTGCGGCCGGGTGGCCGTGCGCCGCACGAGGCGCTCCACGAAGAACTCGATGTTGCCCCTCGGACCAGCGGGTACCGGCCATGTATCGGCATGGGCCGCCAGTTTCTTGAATGCGCGTGCGGCCGGGCTCGAGGGGTACTCATCCAGCACCGGGCGCTGGCCGCGGACCGAGCGGCGCAGGCAGTCGTCGTCGGGGATTTCGCCGGCGTATTCCAGCGTTACGTCAAGAAAGCGCGCGGCGACGCGCTCGAAGCGCTGGAACAGCTCGCGGCCGCCGCCCGCCACGCGGATCTGGTTGGCGAGCACGCGGAAGCGCGTCACGCCGTGATTGCGACTCAAGACCTTGACGAGCGCGTAGGCATCGGTGATGGACGCCGGCTCGTCGCAGATCACCACCATCACGTGCTGCGCGGCCTGGGAGAACTGCAGCACGCTGTGCGAAAGTCCCGCCGCCGTGTCGACGATCAGCACGTCGAGGCGGGTGGCGAGCCCACTGAAGGCCCGTACCAGGCCCAGGTGCTCGGCCGCCCCCAGCTGCGCGAGGTCCGCCGCCCCGGCCGCCGCCGGAATCAGGTGAAAGCCCTGCGGCGCCTCGACCATGATCTCATCCAGCGTGCGCTCGCCCGAGAGCACGTGCGCGAGGGTGTAGCGCGGCGAGAGGCCGAGGAACACGTCCGCATTGGCGAGTCCCAGGTCGCCGTCGAGCAGCACCACGCGCTTGCGCAGCGCGGCGAGTGCGGTCGCGAGGTTCACCGAGACGCTGGTCTTGCCGACGCCGCCCTTGCCGCCGGTGACGGCGATCACCTGCACCGGCTGGGCGAGTCCATCGAGACGGGTATTGCTGCGAATCACGCTGAGCTCAGGCGCGGCCATGGTTCTTCCTGCCGAAACGGCGGCGTAAGAGGTCCTCATCGGCCGTGGCCTGATTGGCCTTGGCGAGCTGCACCGCCTGCGAGACCAGGTCGAGGGCGCGTGCCGGCGAGAGGTCCTCGGGAACGCGCTGCCCGCTGCTCACGTAGGCGACCGGGAGCCGCGCGCGGATCAGCACGGAGAGCACCCCGCCCAGGGTCGCGGCCTCGTCCATCTTGGTGATGAGGCAGCAGGCGGGATTGGCGGGCGCGAAGCGCTTGACCGCCTCGTCGATCGCGCCGGCCTGCATGTTGGCCGGCAGCACCAGCGCCGACTCGAGCTGCGAGGCCGAGTTGGCGAGCACCGCGAGGCGCGCGGCGAGCTGCGGATCGCGCACGCTGGTGCCGGGAGTGTCGATGAGCACCAGGCGGTAGCGGCTGAGCTGCGCGAGCAGCACCGGGAGTCCACCGAAGCCATCCGGCGCGTACACCGGCGCGCCGAGCAGTTGCCCGAGCGCCTGCAGCTGATCCTGGGCGCCGATGCGCACGGTGTCGGCCGCGACCAGGGCGAGGTCGCGCGCCCCGTGGCGCAGTACCCAGCGCACCGCGATCTTGGCCAGCGCGGTGCTCTTGCCGGCGCCGGTGGCGCCGACCAGCGCCACGCGGCCGCCCTCGTCCTGCCAGCGCGGGCCCGCGGTGCGCAGGTACTGCGACAGGCCGGCGATGGCGAAGCGCCGGGCGCTCGTGAGATCGACGTCGTCGGGAAGCTGCTCGCCGATGCGCTCGGCGAGATCCTGCGCGATACCCATTTCGGTGAGCTCGCGCAGCATCTCGGCGATCACCGGAGTGCGCCGGGTGCGGTCGTTCCAGGCGAGCTGCTCGAGCTGTGCTTCGAGCATGCGTCGCATGATCTTGAGCTCGTGATTCATGTGGTCCATGGCCGCGTTGTTGGGTGCGGCCACGGGCGCAGGAGCCGGCGCAGGTGCGGGTGCGCGTGCAGGCGCAGGTGCAGGTGCCTGCACCGGCGCCGGGGCGGCGGCGACCGGCGCCGGCTCGCCGCGAGCTCGCCCCGAACCGGCACCCATGCCTGG
>JASHVF010000052.1 GCA_030039615.1 Gammaproteobacteria bacterium
CCCGGGGCAGCGCTCTATGTGCGCGTCGGCCGCACCGGCGGCACGACCACGGATCTTCAGTTCGGCACCTCCACGCTCGAATACATGCTGGGCTGGGCCGCGGCCCACTCCCGCATCATCGCCCAGGCCTTTGGGGCGCTGCTCGCGATGTCGCTGTGCGCGGTGCTGGTGCGCTTCCTGCTCACCGACCGGCTCTACCCGCTTTACGGGGCCCTGTTCTCGCTTCAGGCGCTCTATCTCGCCTACTTCTCCGGTGAAGGGTTTCGCTGGCCGGTCCTCGGTCTCGCCCGCGCGCTCGGCAACTACACCTGGAACGTGCCGATCGCGGTCAGCGGCGCGGCGGCGGCGCTGTTCGTGCGCGAGTTCGCCAACCTGCGGCTGTTCTCGAAGCGGGTGTACCGCGCCTTCGGCGTGCTCGCGGTCGCCTTCCTCGTGCTGGCGGCGTCGAACCTGCTGCGCCCGCTCGGGCTCGCACCGCAGATCGCGATCCTCGGGAACCTCATGTTCCTCGGCAGCGCGGCTTTCACACTCGGCGTCGCGTTCCTCGCCTGGCGCGGCGGCAACCGCGCCGCGGGCTGGTTTCTCATCGCCTGGGCGCTGCTGTGCACGTTCCAGATCGCGACCGCGGTGTGGCTCCTCTATGGGCGTGCCGATAACGCCGAGGGACTCCTCTATTACGGGCTCGCCCCCTCGATGGTGGCCGCGGCGGTGCTGATCGCGCTCGGGGTCTCGGACCGCATGCGCGCGCAGCACGTGGCGCTCACGCAAGCCGAGCGGCGCGCTCAGACCGATGCGCTCACGGGCGTATTGAACCGCGCAACGCTCATCGAGCGCTTCGACTCCGCGTGCATGCGCTTCAAGGCGCGCGGCCTGCCGATCTCGGTGCTGTTCATCGACCTCGATCATTTCAAGCAGATCAACGACTCCTATGGCCATGCCGCGGGAGATGCGTGCCTCGCGGCGGTGGTGGCGCCGATCCAGGCGGAGCTGCGCCAGTCGGACATCATCGGCCGCTACGGCGGCGAGGAGTTCGTGGTGGTGCTCATGGGGGCGGACGCCGCCGCGGCAACGCCGGTCGCCGAACGCATCTGCCGGCGCGTCGCGGACGTGCGCATCGAGGGATTCGGCACCCCGATCCGCCTCACTTGCAGCATCGGCGTCGCCGGGAGCGATGCGCTCGGCGTCTGGGGACAGCATCTGATCGCGCACGCCGACTCCGCGCAGTACGCGGCCAAACGCTCGGGGCGCAACCAGGTGCAGCGGGCCGCCGCGCTCGCGGCCTGAGACGCCGCAGGGACGCCGGCCGGTGGTGATTCGCGCCGCAACCCCGGGCGACGTTCCACGGCTGCTGGCGCTGGTACGGCGCTACTGGGAGTTCGAGGGGATCGAGGGCTTCACGGCGCTCAAGGTCGAGTTCACCTTGCAGCAGCTGCTCGGGGACGCCCGCCTCGGAGCCGCCTGGGTGGCCGAGGAGCACGGCGAGCTGACCGGGTATCTGATCGCCGTCCTCATCCTGAGCGTCGAGCATCAGGGACTCATGGCGGAGATCGACGAATTTTTCGTGCTCCCGCAAGCGCGCGCGCACGGCGTCGGCGCAGCGCTCCTGGCCGCGGCGGAGACCGCGCTCGCGCAGCGCGGCTGCGTGCGGCTGCAGCTGCAGCTCGGAACGAGCAATGACAGCGCCCGCGCCTTCTACGAGCGGCGCGGCTACGGCGCGCGCGACGGCTACCACCTGTTCGACAAGCTGCTGCGCGGCCAGCGCTTCCCGTGAGCCGGCGCCGCTCCGCACGACGCCCGGGCCGCTCACCTCGTCGCAGCGCGCGCTACCGGCGGCCCGCGCACCGGGCCATACTGCGTCAGGAAGCGCGGCGCGCAACGCTGCGCGGGGGGCGTGTCCATGTCCTGTCACGTGTCGCCGCGACGCCGTGCGTTCTTCCTGACGGCGCTCATCTCCCTCGGCGCGCTCGGCGCCACGGGCACCCGTGCGGCGGACATCTATGACGATGCGGTCGCGCGCCCGGGTCGCAGCGCCGAGGATCTCAAGCGCGATCCGATCGATCATCCGGCGGAAATGCTGCGCCTTGCCGGCCTCAAGCCCGGCATGCGGGTCGCGGACTTCATGGCCGCAGACGGCTACTACAGCGAGCTCGCAAGCTATGTCGTAGGCCCCAGCGGCCACGTGCTGCTGCTCAACAACGCTACCTGGGATTACTGGAGCGGCAATCACTGGAAGGAGCGCATCGCAGGCCGGTTGCCCAACGTCGAGCACCGCACCATCGACGCCGAGCACGTCGACGTCCCGGACGGCTCGCTCGATGCGCTGCTACTCGTCAAGGCCTATCACGACTTCTACGCGATCGACGACGACCCGACAGCGAAGTGGCCCGTCTTCGACGTCGACCGTGTTGTCGGCGAGATCGCGCGCATGCTCAAGCTCGGCGGCATCGTGCTGCTCATCGACCATTCCGCCAAGCCGGGCACCGGGTCGTCGGCCGCCACTCCCTTGCACCGCATCGACGAGGCCTATGCGCGCCAGGAGTT
>JASHVF010000053.1 GCA_030039615.1 Gammaproteobacteria bacterium
GCGTCGCGCGCTTCATGCTGCCGCACCTTGAGAACCGGCCGCTCACCATGATCCGCATGCCCGAGGGGATCGACGGCGAGCGCTTCTTCCAGAAGCACTGGGCGCAGGCGCTGCCCGAGTTCGTCGAGACGGTCACGGTGTTCTCGGAGACCAAGGACGAGCGGCACCGCTATCTGCTCGGCAACAACCTGGCGACGCTCCTGTGGCTTGGGCAGGTGGGCACGCTCGAGTTCCACGTGTGGCATTCGCGCGCGCAGCTCGGTCCCGACACCCCGCACGGCCTCACCGACTACTCGAGCTCGCTCCAGGCGCTCGAGGCGTCAGTCCTCAACTACCCCGACTACCTGGTGTTCGATCTCGATCCCTACATCTACTCCGGCAAGGAGGCGAAGGGCGCCGAGCCCGAGCTCAACAGGAAAGGCTTCGCGATGGGCAAACGCGTCGCCTTCTGGATCCGCTCGCTGCTCAAGGAGATGAAGCTCGAGGCCATCGTCAAGACCTCGGGCAAAACGGGGCTCCACATGTTCGTGCCGATCGAGCGCACCGTGACCTTCGATGAGGCGCGGCACATCTGCGAGTCGGTCGGAAGGCACGTCATGCGGGCACATCCCAAGGACATCACCATGGACTGGGCGATTCCGAAGCGCACCGGCAAGATCTTCATCGACCACAACATGAACGTGCGCGGCAAGACGCTGAACGTCGCCTACTCCCCCCGCGGGGTCCCGGGGGCCCCGGTCTCGATGCCGCTCACCTGGGAAGAGCTCGAGGCGGCGGAACCTCAGGATTTCACTCTCAATAATGTGCCGGAACGCCTGGAAAAGAGGGGCGACCGGTGGCATGATGTACTTGAGTTAAAACAGAGCCTTACGAAGGCTTTTGGTGTGCAGGATGAGAAGTAGAGGTTAGCCATGGCCGCTGCTCGCTCGATCGGGTCTCTGACGGTGTCCTTCGGACTGGTCGCGATACCGGTGAAGCTCTTCACTGCGAATCAGTCTTCGAACGCCATCTCCTTCAACCTGCTGCACAAGGCCGACGGCTCGCGCCTCCGGCAACAGTACATCTGCCAGAAGGACGGCGCGGTGGTCGAACGCGACGAGATGGTCAAGGGCTACGAGTTCGCCAAGGACCAGTACGTGCAGTTCGCCCCGGAGGAGATCAAGGCGCTGGAGGAAGTCGGCAGTCACGCGGTCGAGATCTCCGAATTCGTGCCGATCGAGTCGATCGATCCGGTGTACTACGACAAGACCTACTACCTCGCCCCCGACAAGGGCGCCGCCAAGCCGTATGCGCTTCTCACCGAGGCGCTGAAGCAGGCGGGCCGCTGCGGCGTCGGCCGCTGGGCGGCACGCGGCAAGGGGTATCTGGTGATCCTGCGTCCGATCGGCGACGTGCTCGCCATGCAGCAGCTGCACTACGCGGCCGACGTGCGCCGCGCGAGCGAGGTCGAGGTTCCGAAGACCGAGGTGAAGCCGGCGGAGCTCAAGCTCGCCCAGCAGCTGATCGATGCGCAGACCGCCGAGAAGTTCGATCCCGATGCGTACAAGGACGAAGTGCGCGGCCGCATCGAGGCGGCGATCCAGAAGAAAGTCGACGAGGGCCAGGAGATCACGCTGGCGGAGCCCGCCGCCCCGGGCGAGGGCAAGGTGATCGACCTCATGGACGCGCTGCGGGCGAGTCTCGAGAAGTCCGGCAAGTCGCGCAGCGAGGTCGAGCAGCGTCTCGGCCCGCGCAAGGCGCCGAAGCGGGTTGAGGAGCCGGTCAAAGTAGTGCGCAAGGCGGCCAAGCGATAATCTCCGCGGCCACACCACCGCGCGAGAGCTCAGGATGCGTTCATACAGTGTGCGGGACGTCGAAAAGGTCCTGCGGCTGTCCCCGGGAGTCACCCGCGGCCTGATCCGGGCCGGCTTCGTCAAGCCGGCGCGCGGGCCGCGGCGCGCGTACCGTTTCTCCTTCCAGGACCTGATCGTGCTGCGCACGGCGCGCGCGCTCATCGACGCCCGCGTGCCGGCGCGGCGCATCCGCCGCTCGCTCGAGAGTCTGCGGCGCGAGCTCCCGGCCTCGGTGCCGCTCTCGGGACTTGCGATCAGCGCGGTGGGCGATCGCGTCGTGGTGCGCGACGGCGAGGCGCGCTGGCAGGCCGACAGCGGCCAGTACCTCCTGGGTCTCGATGTGACGCTCGAGAACGGCGTGCTGCAGGTCGTCGAGCATCCGGCCGCCGCCGCCGCGCCCGCCACGGCCGCCGCGCCAGCCGCCTCGCGCGACTGGTTCGCGGAGGCGCTGACGCTCGAGCCCGTCGATCCGGCCCGTGCCGTCGCCGCCTACCGCAAGGCGGCCGAGGAGAGTCCGCACAACGCCGCCGCCTGGATCAACCTCGGAAGACTGCTGCATCTGCTCGGCAAGACCGCCGAGGCCGAGAGCATCTACCGCCGCGGGCTCGCGATCGTCGGGCTCGATCCGCTGCTGCTCTTCAACCAGGCGGTGCTGCTCGAGGACGTCGGCAAGACCAGTGCCGCGGTCGCCGCCTACCAGAGCGCGCTCGCCGCCGATCCCGATCTCGCCGACGGGCATTACAACCTCGCGCGCATCTACGAGTCTCTCGGCAAGCCGCAGCACGCGATCCGGCATCTGGGGGAATACCGGCGCCTGGTGAGCGCGCGTCACTGACCGCGAAGGTGCAGGCGCCTCCTCCATGAGGGTCTGGGTCGGCACCTCCGGCTATAACTACCCCGAATGGAAAGGCAGCTTCTATCCGGAGAAATTCCCGGCGGCGAAGATGCTGTCCTACTACGCCGCGCACTTCGCGACCGTCGAGATCAACTACACCTTCTACCGGATCCCGAACGCCAAGATCCTCGCCGGCTGGGACGGCGAGACGCCGCCTGACTTCAAGCTGACCCTCAAGGCGCCGAAGCGCATCACCCACATCGCGAAGCTGCGCGACTGCGCCGAGCTCACGCAGTACTTCCTCAAGACCGCCGCGACGCTCGGACCGAAGCTCGGCGCGCTGCTCTTTCAGCTGCCGCCCTACTTTCGCAAGGACCTCGCGGTCCTCGACGACTTTCTGCGCCTGCTCACGCCCGGCCTCAGCGCCGCGTTCGAGTTCCGCCATGCCTCGTGGATGGACGCGGAGGTTTTTGCGCACCTCAGGGCGGCAAACGTCGCACTGTGCGTCGCGGACAGCGAGAAGTTCAGCACTCCGGTCGAGATCACCGCGCCGCATGCCTACTTCCGGCTGCGCGACGAGGGCTATACGCCGCAGGACCTCGAGCGCTGGGCCGGGGTGATCCGCGCGAGCACGACGCACTGCACCGACGTGTACGTCTATTTCAAGCACGAGGAGGCGGGCAAGGGCCCGCAGTTCGCCCGCACGCTCCTCGCGGCGCTCGCCGCGGCCGCCTGAAGGGGCAGCGCGCCGCACGATACCCACCCCGCCTGCATCCAGACCCGCCCTGCGCGGCATCTCTACGGGTAGCCATCCGTACCTCGAGGACTCTCATGGACCAGCACTTCGGACCCTTTCTCGTCGGCATCGTCTTCTGGATCTTCGTCACCGTGGCCGCGGTCACCGGCATCATCGCCGACTACAAGAAGCGCAAGGCCGCACTCGCGCCGCTGCACGCCGCGATCGAGCGCGGCCAGCAGCTCGATGCGGCGCTGGTGGAGCGCCTCATGGCCCCGGAGAAGGACTCCGGCCCGAATCCGCTGTCGCTGCGGGTCGGGGGCATCATCACGGTGGCCGCGGGCGTCGGCGTCGGGACCCTGGGGGCTTTCCTCAGCAGCGAGGCGCCGCGCGCGCTCCTTCCCCTGCTGGGAGTCGGCGCGCTGATCGCATGCATCGGTGCGGGCCTCATCGTGGCGGCCCGCGCCGTCGAGCAGCGTCGACCGGCGGAGAACGGGAAAGGCGCTGCGGCGCTCAAGGGTCCGCACGCCGCCTGAGCACCGCTTCGGTGAATCGCAGCGCCAGGCTCGGCGAGGCGGCGGAAGCCGTGCTGGTCGCGCTCGCCGCCTCCGGCGACCGCGATGCGTTCGGCGAGCTCGTGTGGCGCCGCCAGAGCTGGCTCAGGAATCTGCTGCGGCGCCTGTGCCGCGATCCCGCACTCGCCGACGACCTCGCGCAGCAGGTGCTTCTCAAGGCATGGCGCTCGCTGTCGCAGCTGAAGTCGCCCGCCGCCTTCGGCGGCTGGCTGCGCCGCATGGCGGTCAACACCTGGCTCGCCGAGGCGCGCTCGGCCGGCACTGCCGCGACGGTCTGCGACCCCGGCGCACTCCCCGAGAGAGCGGCGCTCGCCGCGGGCCCCGCCGCGCAGCTCGACCTCGATCGCGCGCTCGCAAGGCTCGGGCGCGATGAGCGGCTGTGCGTGGTGCTCGCCTACGATGAGGGTATGAGCCACGGCGAGATCAGCGCGGTGACGGGACTCCCCCTCGGCACCGTCAAGTCGCACATCCGACGCGGGGCGCAGCGCCTGCGCGTATGGCTCGATGCCTATCAGCCCGCGGAGAAGGAGCATGCCCATGCCGGATGAGCTCGACACACTGCTGCAGCGCCGCTTTGCCGAGAGCCGCCAGCCGCTCGCCGATGCGCACTTCGTGGCAGCGGTCGCTGCGCGGCTGCCGGCGTACCCGCTGCAGCGGGCGCTGCGGGCGGCGGTCGCATCCGTGCTGGGCGGGATCCTCACCGGCCTCTCGTTCGGCATCGTGGCGCCGCTCA
>JASHVF010000054.1 GCA_030039615.1 Gammaproteobacteria bacterium
ATAACCGCGTGCGGTTCGCGTCCCACGGAGCGCGCCTGGCGCAGCGGGCCGGTGAGCGAGCGGCGCTGCTCGCCGCGCGCAAACAGGCGGCGCGGTAGGCAGCATGAGACCCGCAACCCGCGCTGCCATCTACCGGCGCCTGCGGGCCGCCAACCCGCACCCGACCACCGAGCTGCTCTACCGCACGCCCTTCGAGCTGCTGGTCGCGGTGATGCTCTCGGCGCACACCACCGACAGGAGTGTCAACGCCGCGACGCGCAACCTGTTCCCGGTCGCCAACACGCCGGCGGCGATCGCCGCGCTCGGGGTCGAGGGGGTCAAGCCCTACATCCGCAGCGTCGGCCTCTACAACACCAAGGCCGCGAACCTGGTGGCGCTCGCGCGGCAGATCGTCGAGCGCCACGGCGGCGAGGTTCCCTCCGACCGCGCCTCCCTCGAGGCGCTCCCCGGCGTCGGCCGCAAGACCGCCAGCATCATTCTCAACATTGTGTTCGGGCAGCCCGAGATCGCGGTGGACACGCACATCTTCCGCGTCGCCAACCGCACCGGCCTCGCCCCTGGCAAGACGCCGCGCGCGGTCGAAGAGGCGCTCATCGCCGGCACGCCGCCCGAGTTCCGCAAGGACGCGCACCACTGGCTCATCCTGCATGGCCGCTACGTGTGCACCGCGCGCGCGCCGAAGTGCCCGAGCTGCATCATCCGCGACCTGTGCGAGTACCCGCACAAGACCAAGCCGCCGCCGGCAAAGCGCGGCGGCGTGAGTGCCGCCATTCGCCGCACTGCAGCGCGCAGGCGGCGCAACGCAGCGCAACATTCGCGCCGGGCGCGCAAGGACTAGAATCCCCGCCGCCGTGCACGGCGCACGGTCTTCGTTCCAAGGGGGGGTCACCATGATTCGCAGACTGTTGATCGCTGCGCTCGTCGCATTCACGCTCTCGGCAAACGCCTTCAGCCAGCAACCCGAGCACGGCTCGCCGGCCGAAGCCAAGGCGATGCTCACCAAGGCGGTCGCCGCGGTGAAGGCCGACAAAGCCAAGGCGCTCGCGATGTTCAACGCAGGAACCGGCGGGTTTCGTGACCGCGATCTCTATGTGTTCTGCTTCAACGCAGGCGACGGCAAGATCGTCGCGACGGGCAATCCGAACGCGAAGTTCGTCGACCAGGACATCAGGTCGCTCAAAGACTCATCCGGAAAGACCTTTGGCATGGATCTGTACGCCGCCGGACAAAAGCCGGAAGGCCAGATCACGCAGGTCGACTACATCTTCGTGAAGCCCGGCGCCGACAAAACGCCGGCGCCGAAGTCGAGCTCCGTGACCAGGGTGCGTGACATCGTCTGCGGCGTCGGCTACTACAAATAGAGCTCTCGCAGCGTTGCTCGGGCGCGCGTCGTGGCGCGGCGCGGCGCGCGCCTGTTGCGTCTCATCGCCGCCCGGCGCGGCGGCTACAGGTTCGCCAGGCCTCCGTCGACGTTGAGCTCGACTCCGGTGATGTAGGAGGCGTCGTCGGAGGCGAGAAAGGCGACCGCGCCCGCGATCTCCTCCGGGCGGCCGATCCGTCGCAGCGGCACGCGGCTGCCGATGCCCTGCTTGAAGCCCTCGATCTGCTCCTCGGTGAGCCCGCTGCGCCCGAAGATCGGTGTTTCGATCGGTCCGGGAGCGACCGCATTCACGCGAATGCCGCGGCCCTGGAGCTCCGCAGCGGCGGTGCGGGCGAAGGAGCGCACCGCCGCCTTGGTGGCGGAGTAGAGCCCCATGTTCTCGCTGCCCTTGCTCGAGGCCACGCTCGTATTGAGGATGACGGAGGCGCCGTCCTTGAGATGGGGAATCGCCTTCTGCAGGGTGAAATACACGCCCTTCACGTTGATCGCGAACAGCTCGTCGAACAGGCTCGCCGGCGAGTCGGCGTAGGAGCCGAATTTGGCGATGCCCGCGTTGGCGAACAACACATCGATCTTGCCGAGCCTGGCGGCGACCACGGCGAACAGCCGCTCGAGGTCCTCGGCCTTGGAGACGTCCGACTGGAGCGCGAGCGTGTCGCTGCCGACGACGCTGACCGCCGCATCCAGCGTGCGTGCGTTGCGTCCGCTGATCGCCACCCGCGCGCCCTCCTCGTGCAGACGCTTTGCGGTCGCGAGCCCGATGCCGCTGTTGCCGCCGGTGACGACCGCTACCTTGCCTTCGAGTCTCTTCACAGGAGTCTCCTGGGTTAAACTGCAATAGTTCAGTATTATTGAAATATTGAATGAAAGGCAAAGACGCTTTTAGAATGAGCATATGAGCCGTTTCGTGCATCCCGCGAAGGAGGACATCACGCTCGAGGGCGTGCTCGGCGCGCTCAGCGATCCGATGCGCCTCAGGATCTTCAGCAAGCTGCTCGGCAGCCGCGCGGGCTCGCTGTCGTGCTCGGGCGCGACTCCCTGCGAGCAGATGGCGAAATCCACCCTATCGCATCATTTCCGGGTTCTGCGCGAGGCCGGGCTGATCCGCACCACCAAGCAGGGTGTTGAAAATCTCAATAGCGCGCGCTGGGACGACGTGAATGAACGCTTTCCGGGATTGCTCAAGGCCATCCTGAAGTTCCAGGGATAGGCTGAGCTGCTGAATGCGGCAGCCCCGCCTTCAACGCTCGCTGCGGTTGTAGGGATCCCCCGCCCAGTCCCGCGACGGCGTCGCGTCGGTCTCGAGGTCGAGCACGCCCGGCGTATCGAGCGTCGTGATCAGTTCCGCAACCGTCTTCTGCGCCAGCACTCCGGTCGCCACGTCCCAGTTCCACACGGCCGTGCCGCGGGAATCGTGAACCACCTTGCCGGAGAGTCGTTTTGTTGACATCGAATGAGCACCTCTTAGCGTGTGCCATCACACGTGCAGGTTTGGTGCCAGACGCTCCGTGCCCGGATGCGCTCAGGGCCCGGGCTCGGGAACTGTGCAGCCGGTCACAGCGGCGTCCCGTCTGGCGGAGCGCAGCATGGCGAGCGCTGCGTAAGTGATCACGCCGATGACGACCCAGCGCATCACCGTGAGGTGATTGCCGAGCGTCCTGATGAGGGGAATTGCCAGCAGCACCCCGACGGTGCCGCCGATCGTGAGCCCGACCGCCACCGCGTTGGCATACCTGCCGGACCTCACGAAGCCGAGGCTCGCAACGGGAATCAGCACGCCGTCACTCGCGATCATGATCGGGTAGGCCGCAATCGGATGCATGCCGAGAAAGGCGAGCAGCGCCATCGAGGGCGCATAGTTGCCGATGCCGACGCACATCAGCGCGCCGAGCACGAAGTTCGCCGCGACCGCGGTCGCGAAACGCCAGCCGCCGAGCCCCATGGCGGCGCCCCCCTGGGGCAGCACACCGACGTTGGTGAGCGTGAAGAAGCCCGCGGCGATCAGCAGGGCAAGGCCCATGAGCAGCTGAATGGCTCTGCGCGGCAGCCCGCTGACGACATCCGCGCCGATCCAGGCACCGGCGCCGGCGGCGACCACCATCGAGGTGAGCAGCACCGGCTCGACGTCGATCATCTCCACGAACAGCAAGGCGCTGAAGATGATGCCTATGGCATTGCCGACGTTGAGCGTTCCCGGTATGAGCTCATCGGGAGGATTGCCGCGCAGCTTGAACAACGCCGTGATCTGCGCATAGTTTCCGATGCCGAGGGTGTCGAGGAAGCTGGTGCCGCAACCGATCGCCATGTCCCCGAGCGAGGGGCGCATGGCCAGCTTGCGTCGCCTGACCGCCCGCAACCATACCGCGATGAACGCGAGCTGCACGAGCACCAGGCAGCCATAAAGAACGATTCGCGCGATTGACAAAGGCCCTCCCCGAGGCGCGCACTCCACGATACTCGACGCGCCCTGCGCTCACCGCGCTGGCGCGCGATGGCTCGCGTGGCGCATACTGCCAAGGTCCCGCCAGAGTCATCGGCTCGGCGGCCGTCGATCAAAACAATAACTTCAGGATGGGGGCAGTCTTTTCGTGGTGTCGCACGAGTCGTTGCGGCGCGCAAAGTGCGCCATGATCAGTCGTTATGCCAGATCGGATGACCTCAAGGGATTGATGCAGGTCGCCACGACGCTGGTTCCCTTCGCGCTCCTCTGGTGGGCCGCCGTCTGGAGCTTCGGTGTATACCCCTGGCTGACGGTGGTGCCTCTTGCGCTGATCGTGATGTTCACCGTGCGTATCTTCGGCCTGATGCACGAGTGTGGCCACGGCAGTCTCTTTCGCAGCTGCCGGCTGAATCGCGCGGTCGGGTTTCTGCTCGGCGTCGTGTCCGGCATGCCCCAGTACGTCTGGGCGCAGCATCACAACTATCACCACGCCAACAACGGCAACTGGGACCGGTATCGCGGGCCGTACACGACGCTGACAGTGCAGGAGTACGCCGCGCTGAGCCGCCTGCAGCAGCGTCTGTACCGCGGCAAATGCAGCGTCCAGGCCGCGCCGCTGGCGGGCTTCATCTATCTGATCTTCAACCCCCGCTACACTTGGATGAAGGGCAGCATCGGCCTGCTCGCCCATGTCGTGCGGCAGAAGCTGACGCGGCCCTCCCTGTCGCTGGGGGCGCACGTTGCGAGCTACCGCACGCGCTACTGGACCTCGGTGCGCGAATACCGGCACATGTTGTGGAA
>JASHVF010000055.1 GCA_030039615.1 Gammaproteobacteria bacterium
GTCGTCGTGGCTGCGCAATGTGGGTGGCCACCTGTACGCCATCATCGCGTTATCCTTCGTAGCCGCAGCCAACTTTGGCACGGCGATCGCCGGCATCTACGCCTCCGCCATCGGGCTGCGGAACTTCCGCCGGCTCGAGAAGCTCCCCTGGCTCGTGGTGCTGCTGTTGACCATCCTGCCGGTCGCGTTTCTCGGCATGTTCGTGCCCGAGCTGGTGTTCAACAGGTTCGGGACGATCCTCGCGCTCGTTGGCGTCTGCTTTGCGCCGCTCTGCGGCATCCAGATCGCCGACTATTTCGTGCTGCGGCGCCGTCAAATCGATGTGCGCGCGATCTACGAGACGCACCCGGGCAGCCGCTATTACTTCTGGGCGGGGTTCAATCCCGCCGCCGTCGTCGCGGTCATCTGCGGCATCGCCCTCTACGCCTATCTTCTCAACCCGCTCACTTACGAATCGCACGGCCCTTACCGGCTCCTGACAGCCTCGTTGCCGACGGCGTTGGTTTCAGCGCTGGTCTATATCGCGATCACGCGCCTCATCGTCATCAGAGCGGGGCGCGGCGGCTATGGGCCGCGCATTGAAAAGGAGGTTCGATGGACATGATCGGAAAGCGCGTGCTCGTCACCGGGAGCACGACCGGGATCGGGCAGGGCGCCGCGGCAATGTTCCGGGCGGCCGGAGCGCGGGTCGCGATCAACGGCCGTGATCCGCAGCGTGTCGATCGGGTGATCGCCGAGATGGGCGGCGAGGGCTACGTCGCGGCTCCCGGCCACGTCGGTACGGTCGAGGGCTGCCGGCGCATCGTGGAAGAGGCGGTGGCGAAACTCGGCGGCCTCGATTGTCTCGTGAACAACGTGGGCATCGGCCCGCTGGCGCGCCTGCTGCAGGTCACCGAAGCCCACTGGGACGAGGTGATCGCAGTCAACCTGCGCGCGGCGCTCTTTTGCACACAGGCAGCCCTGCCGGCGCTACGCGCCTCGCGCGGCTCCATCGTGATGATTTCCTCGGTCACGGGTCTGATCGCCGGGCCGCCGGACAGCTTCGTGTATGCGATCTCGAAGGGTGGACTCATCGGCATGACCCGCAGTCTCGCGACCGAGCTCGCAGCCGATGGCGTTCGGGTCAACTGTCTGTGTCCAGGATACATCGACACCCCGATGGTTCAGGCCGAGAACGAGCTCACGCACGGGCAGCTCAAGCAGGCCATCAGTGAGTTCACGCCGCTCGGGCGCATCGGTACCGTGCGCGAATGCGCGTCTTCGATCCTCTACTTCGCCTCGGACGATGGCCGTTATATTACGGGCGCGGTGCTCCCGAACGACGGCGGCTGCTTCGCGAACGGCAGTTGGGGGACGAACGACCAGGGTTCGGAGCCGGCACCGACCACCGCCGGCCAGGACCATTGACGGGGAGCAGCGGCATGGCGCTACAGCTCGATTTTCAGGCCAAGGGAGTCATGGTTGCCGGCGGGGCAACCGCTCTTGGGCGGTGTATCGCGGGTGCATTCCGCGAGCTCGGCGCAACGGTTGCGCTGCATGACTCCTCGGCCGCGCAGCTGGATGCGGCGCTGGGCGAGCTCGGCGGCGGCGCACGCCTGAAAGCCGCGCCCGGGGACCTGGCGGATACTGCCGCTATTGGGCAGATCGCCGCCAGGGCGATAGCGGAGCTCGGACGGCTTGACGTGCTGGTCTGCCTGGGCACGAAAGCCAGCCTCCGGCCGATCGAGCAGATTGATCACGATTATTTCGAGCAGGTGCTCGGCGAGAACACCAAGCAGGCGTTCTTTCTGACGCAGGCGTGTGTTCCGGCCCTGCGCTCAACCCGCGGGTGCGTAGTGCATATCGGTTCCGCCGTAGGGCTCGTGGGCGGCCCGAGGGGCGCGGTCGGCTATGCGACCGCGTGTGGGGCCATGATGCAGATGACCCGCATGATGGCCCTCGAGCTCTCCTGTGACGGCATCCGGGTCAACTCGGTCTGCCCGGCGTCGGCCGAGGGGCGCGATCCGGCGGCGGCCGCGAGCTATGGAGACTACTTCTCGAAGCGATCGCCGCTCGGCCGGCTCCCCCTGGCCGAAGAGATCGCCAGCGCGGTTCTTTATCTGGCGACGCCGCTCTCGGGCTACACGACGGGCGCAACGCTCGTGGTCGACGGCGGCATTTCCTCAGGACACTACGTCGGCTGACTTCCGGGGGCGATCCAACGTGAGCGACATCAAGACCGAGCTCGGGCTGGTGCTGCGCCAGGCGGCGGAGGCGCTGCGCGCCGGGGCGAGCGCCTCGGAATTCAGTCGCCTGCTGTACGCGTCTGATCTGCTGGTCGTCGGCGAGGGCTGGCCGCGGGCTATCCGCGGCGTCGAGGCATTCCTGCCCGATCTCGAGGTGCTGCTGCGCGACTGGGGCCCGAAGCCGGAGCTGACCTTCGCGATCGTGGATCCCGTCATCGAGGCCGGCGGGGAGGTGGCGACGACGTGCGTCGATGTGCGTGTCGCAGCGAAGAAGCCGGACGGTGCCGCCGAATCTTACCGGGTCATGTACGCCTGGAGGCGCACCGCCGCCGGCTGGCGCGTGGCGGCGGAGATGTACACCGTCGGCTCTTACTGATCCCGCCCGCGCGTACGTGGGCCTTTGTCCCGCTGATTGACACCCGCGCGGTTCCTGTCCTAATGTAGCCGACAAGACTGTAGGACAAGATCTTCAGGCAAGTGTGCGCCAGCGCTGCGCGCCAGCCGCCGCCGGGGACCTCCTCGAGGGGCTGGCTGGGACGGGGGGAATCGATGAAGACCAAGCACTCGAAGCGTCGGCGTCCTCCCGTGATCAACGCCGCGCTGACGGGCAGCCTCGCGATCTTCGCCGGCCGCGAGGCGGCTGCGCAGACGGCGCCGACCGCGAGCGCGGACGTCGCTTCGACGGTCCAGGAAATCATCGTCACCGCCTCCCGCCGAGCGACCACCGTCGAGGACGTCCCCTACAACATCTCGGCAATCAGCGGCGCCGACCTCGACCGCGCCGGCGTGAGCAATTTCGCCGAGCTCGCCGACCAGGTGGCCGGGTTCGACTACGAGGATCGCGGTGTGCGCTACGCCGGCGCCACGGTGCCGATCATGCGCGGCATCAACGGCTCGAACACCGAGCGCCCCGGCATAGTGGTTGAGCAGATGCCGGTAGCGCTCTACCTGGGCAACAGCGCGGAGGTCGGCTACCTGCCGATCATGGACATTGACCACGTCGAGGTGCTGCGTGGACCGCAAGGCACCCTCTACGGCGCGGGCTCGCTCGGCGGTGCGATCCGACTGATTCCGAAAAGTCCGACCTTGGATGAGTGGTCCGCGACCGTCGAGGCATCGGGCGGCGATATCGCGCATTCCTCGGATGCCGACTATTACGGCTTCGCCATACTCAATGCGCCACTCGGGCCGATCGCCGCCCTGCGTCTGTCGGGGCGCTACGAGCACCAGGGAGGCTTCATCGATCAGTCGGGTATCATGGAACGCCAGGGAAACCTCGTCACGGGCGTTCCGGTGCTCGCCGACCCCAGCGATGTTGCCGACAGCCCGGCCGTCTATTACTCGAAGAAGGACGTCAACTACGATGACATTTCCGCCGGTCGGGCCAGTCTCCTGTTAGTGCCGAGCGAGCCGCTGCGGATTGAGCTGGACTGGAATGGGTCCTACCTGCAGGGCGTCAACAGCCCGCAGGACAATCCCACCTACCAAGGCGGCCCTGCGCCGTGGGATCCGCGCATCACTCTGCCGGCCAGCGGGGATTATCAGATCGACTCTTCGACCCTCGCGCCGTACTTCCGCCATACCGATCTGACGAATCTCGACGCCAGCTACGATGCGGGATTCGCCACCGTCTCCTCCACCACGGCGTATGGCGAGACCTGGGCGGTCACGGGCCAGGACGCCAATGTGCTGATCCTCGGACTGCCGGCTACCTATCTTCCCTACTACACCGGCAACCCGATCAATCCGCGTTACGTTGCGACGAGCAACTATACGGATACGGATCATCGCTTCACGCAGGAACTGCGGCTCGTCTCCAAGCCCGGCGAGCATCTCGATTACGTCGCCGGCGCCTTCTACGAACACGATACCCGCAGGCTCGTCTGGGACATCTACGAGCCGGGCACGACGGCGCAGTCGATCGCCAGCGGCGGTCTCTACGTGAACACCAGCCCGCAGGGGAACACCTTCTTTGAGAACGCCCCGCAGCAATTCGACGAGGAAGCGGTGTACGGGGAGCTGACCTGGCACATCTCCAAGCAGTGGCAGATCACCGGCGGGGGCCGCGTATTCCACGATAGTCTCTCGCAGGACCAGAATTTCGAGAGCTACATCATCGGCCTGACGGGTGGCAACAGCAGCTCGAGCTCCTACACCCGGCACATCTTCAAACTGAATACCTCATACGAGTACGTCGACAATCAGCAGGTGTATGCGACTTTCTCGCAGGGCTTCCGCCGCGGCGGGGTCAACGCCTTCCCCTTGTCGGGTTACTACCAGGAATCGGCGCAGATTCTCAACTACAAGCCTGATACGACCGACAACTACGAATTGGGCGTCAAGGGAGTGCTGCCCAGCGGGCTGCGCTACTCGACGGATGTTTACTACATCAACTGGACCGATCCGCAGATGGGCATTTCAACGCCCAATACCTGGCCCGTCGCTGTCAACGGCAAGTCGGCCGTATCCAAGGGCTTCGAGCTTGAGCTCAGCACGCCCGTCTTGGTCAAGGAGCTCGAGCTGACGCTGGCCTATTCGTACACCGATGCGCGCCTCACGCAGAGCTTTTGCCTGCCGGGCGGCAATGGCACGGGCCTGCCGGGTGCGGCCGGGTTCTTTCCCTGCGGCATAGAGGGGTTTGAGGGAGAGCGCTTGCCCGGCACGACGGATAATGACGGGTCGGTGACACTCGCCTACAGCGAGCACTTGGGCGGCGGACGCAGCATCGTCTACACGATCAACGATAACTATCGCGGCTCGAGTGTGAATAACCTCGTGAGCGTTGCCAACAACGCCATCCCGCCTGTCACGCTGGGCGGTTATGCGCTCTTGAATGCGAGTGTCAGCGCGGCGATCACCGACCACCTGCGGCTCGGGCTCTTTGGCTCAAACTTGCTCGACAAGCGGGCGATCGTCGGCGCGCCGCAGCGAATCGTGCCCTTCCTCGGGGACCTTGCCAACATCTATTCGATCAACCGGCCGAGAGAGGTATCGCTGCGCGTCGGGTACGACTGGTGATCGGCGGCGCCCGCTAGTCCGGTGTGCGGACGCCGTTAGCGGCCAGGGCGGTGAGCAGAGGAGCGAGATGCCGTTCGTAGTGGCGCCATTTGCCGACCGATGACTGGTAGATTGGCTGGCGGATCTGGGCGGCGCTGGCGGTCATGGAAACGCCAAGGTTCCCCTGGATCTCGACTGCGGCTTCGACCCAGGGTACGTTGCAGACCTGCGCGATCGCCGCACCCACACGCGCCGGTTGCTTGACCAGCTCCTCATAAGTGAGCTCGAGGAGCCACTCGCCGAGCACGCGGCGCCAATGGTCGATGAGCCGGCTGTAAGCGGCGTAATAGCGGGCCAATTCCTCGAAGTCATAAGTGAATGGATAGGCCTGTCCAAAGAGTATCCGGTACATCGCAAAACAACTGTCGACCGCCTGTCGGGTTACCAGAACCGGTGTCGCCCCCGGCAGCGCCCGGCGGATCGCGCCCAGGTAGAGATAATTCAGCGGGAGTTTTTCGATGACCTTGCCTGCGCGCATGCCGCCCGCGAGGCTTTGGTAGTGCAGACCCACGCGGGCGAAGTCAGCCGTCGCCGCTCGGCTGAAGACATCCGCGCCGTCCGCGGGCGCCTCTGCGAGCAGGGCGAGGGAGAAATTCTCCGTCTCGCCATTGGACCGCACGCCCGGGAGCCGGGCCAGCATGCGCTCGACGAGCGTGGTTCCGGAGCGCGGCAGACCGACGATGAAGATGAAGCGCGCGGACTCGGCCGCGCCGCTCGTCCCCGCACCGGCAGAGGGGAATGCCTCGGCGATGCGCGCGAGCTTGGCCTCATCCACGGCAACGTCATAGGCGAGATGGCGGCGGCGGGTGGCGGCCGCCTCTCGAAACCAGCGAAACGCTTCATCGTAGCGGGCGAGGTCGTCGAGCTCCTTGCCGAGCGCATAGCCGAGAAAAATACGTGCGCGGTCAGTCGCGGCCGGGTCCGCCAGCAGGCGTTCCATGGCCTCGACATGATTGCGGGAATCGTCCTGGGTTCTGAGTTCAGATCGCAGCAGATAGCTTTGGTAGTGCCGTGGATCGAGCTCGATCGCGCGGTCGCAACCAGACTCCGCTTCCGCAAGACGCCCAAAGCTTCGTTCGCTCGATGCGAGGTTGTACCAATAGCGGGCATCGTCGGGCGCGCATTGCACCGCACGCCGGTAGAGCGCATTGGCGCGTTCGAATTCGCCCAGCTCCATCGAGACGAACGCGAGCGCGTCGTATGCGTCGGCCGAGTCGGAGGGAATCGCGAGTGCGCGTACGATCACACTCTCGGCCTCGTCGCGTTCACCGAGCCGTGACAGAATCGTAGCGAGCAGCCCGTGCGCGGGTGAGCAACTGCGGCACTGCGCTGCGGCGCGGCGTGCGAGCGGCAAGGCTTCCTTGGCGCGTCCGGCGCGCAGCAGTCGAGTCGCTTCGACACCAGGTGCGGAGCGAGTGCTCATCGAGTGGTTTGGAACACGATCCCGATCTCTTGCGTCGTCACGAGAGTTTTCCAACCGGCATACAACTGCCGCTACGTCGAAGCATCCGCTCAGGTCACCATATCAGTACCCAATCAGTTGGTACAGGCCACTACCTCCGTCGCGCTGAGGAGAAGGCTCAAGCGCTACATCCTCCAGTACAACAAGGCACCCCGAATCGTGAAGTGGAAGTACGCCGATCACCGGGCCCGTCGGCGTCAGTCCCTCAGGCGTTTCTCAGGGCTTTCGCGCCGCCCGCGGCGACGTTGAGGAGACTGCAGCG
>JASHVF010000056.1 GCA_030039615.1 Gammaproteobacteria bacterium
AGCCGGCGCGGATGCCGCGCTGCCGCCCGATCCCGAAGCGACCGCGCTCGGACCGCTCTGGGAAGTGCCCGGGACCGGCAAGGCGTTCGTCGACCTGCAGAACGATGTGACCGCCGACGACGTGCGCCTCGCCTGCCGCGAGGGCTACGAGCACGTCGAGCACATGAAGCGCTTCACCACCTGCGGCATGGCGACCGACCAGGGGCGCATCGGCGGCCTGGTCGCGAGCGCGGTGCTGGCCGCGGCCCGCGGCGTGCCACTCGCCGAGGTGGGACAGGCGAAGCCTCGTCCGTACCTCGAGCCGGCGCCGTTCGCGGCGCTCGCCGGCGGCGAGGTACGCGCGCACTACAGGCCCAGGCGCCGGCTGCCGCTGCACGAGTGGCACGCGCGCGCCGGGGCGACCTTCGTCAACACGGGGCTGTGGCTGCGGCCGCTCGTGTACTCGCGCGCCCCCGGCTGGGAGCCGGTGCTGGCGGAGGCGCGCGCCGTGCGCCGCTCGGTGGGCGTCACCGACGTCTCGACACTCGGCAAGATCGACGTGCAGGGGCCGGATGCGGCGCGCTTCCTCGACTTCATCTACGCGAATGCCTTCTCGACGCTCGCCGCAGGGCGCGCCCGCTACGGCATCATGCTGCGCGAGGACGGCATGCTGTTCGACGACGGCACCACCGCGCGCCTGGGGGCCGAGCATTTCCTCGTCACCACGACCACCGCCAACAGCGCCGCGGCACTCGAGCACCTCGAGTTTCATCTGCAGGCGGTCTGCCGCGGAATGGACGTGGTGCTGACCGATGTCTGCGACCAGTGGGCGCAGTTCGCGGTCGCCGGGCCGCGCTCTCGCGAGGTCGTCGCCGCCGTCGTGCCCGACCTCGACCTGTCGAACGGCGCCTTCCCGTTCATGGCGGTGGCCGCGGCGCGCATCGCCGGAACGCCGGGACGCCTGTTCCGCATCTCATTCTCCGGCGAGCTCGCCTACGAGCTCGCGGTCCCGGCCGGCGCGGCCCGCAGCACCTGGGAGGCGATCCTGGCGGCCGGAGCGCCCTTTGGAATCCGGCCGTACGGGCTCGACGCGCTCAACACGCTGCGGATCGAGAAGGGTCACGTGACGACCGCGGAACTCAACGGCAACACGAGTGCCGACGACCTCGGCTTCGGCCGCATGCTGAAGAAGAGTGGCGATTTCATCGGGCGGGTGCTCGCCGCGCGCGAAGGCCTCGCCGCCCCGGAGCGACTGCAGCTGGTCGGCGTGCGGCCCCGCGACCGCACGCAGCGCTTGCGCAACGGCATGCAGCTGCTCGCGCCGACGGCGCGCAATGCCAGTCTCGGCTACGTGACCTCCTCCACGCCATCCGTCGAGCTCGAAGGCTGGGTGGGACTTGCATTGCTGGCCGGCGGGCGCTCACGCATCGGCACGCAGCTGCTCGCGGCCTCGGCCATCCATGGGGAGAGCACCGCCGTCGAGATCGTGAGTCCCCACATGCTCGACCCGGAGAACACCCGTGTCCGCGGATGAGCCGGGCGTGCGGCTCGGCGCATGGCCGCGCGAGGTCATCGAGCTCGCGGCATTCCGCAACCGCGCAGACGAGGTCGGGAGAATCGCGGCCGGGCATGGCCTGGCGCTCCCGGCCCTGGGGGCGAGCGCCGCGGGCGGCGAGCGCCTCGCGCTCTGCGTACGCCCGGCGCGCTGGCTGGTGTTGAGTCCCCCGGCTCCTCCCGGGAGCGAGGCGGCGCGCTGGCAGGGCGCCCTGGCGGGCGTCGGCGCGGCGGTGGACCTCTCCGGCGCGCTCACCGCCTTTCAGCTCGCCGGCGGCGCCGTCCGCACGATGCTGGTGCGCGCCTGCCGCCTGGATCTCAGCGAGCGCGCATTTCCTCGGGGATGCGCCGCTGCCACTATCATGGTGCAGCTGCCGGTGACCCTGGCGGCGCTCGACTCGGGGCTGCTGCTGCTGACGCCGGCGACGACCGCGCGCCATCTGCGCGAGTGGCTGGTGGAGACCTCCGGGCCCTTCGGGCTCGAATGCGGTGAGGAAGCATCGACATGAAGGATTCCGCGCGGGCGGTGGTCATCGGCGGCGGCGTAGTCGGGGCGAGCGTGCTCTATCACCTCGCCAGGATCGGCTGGCGCGAGCTCATGCTCCTCGAGAAGAGCGAGCTCACCTCCGGCTCCACCTGGCACGCCGCCGGCGGCATGCACACCTTCAACGGCGAGGCCAACATCTCGCGGCTGCAGAAGTACACGATCGACCTCTACCGCGAGATCGAGCGGCTCTCGGGCCAGTCGTGCGGGCTGCATCCGAACGGCGGCCTGATGCTGGCCGCCACGGAGGGTGAGCTCGACAGTCTCAAGCTCATCTGCTCGCGGGCGCGCTATCTCGGCATGGAGACCGAGATGCTCTCGCTCGGGCAGGCGCTGCAGTTAAATCCCCTCATCGATCCTCAGTATTTCATCGGCGCGCTGTGGCGCGCGGACGGCGGCCACTGCGACCCCTCGGGCACTACCAACGCCTACGTGAAGGCCGCGCGGCAGCTCGGCGCCGCGATCGAGCGCTTCACGCGCGTCAAGTCCCTGGCGCAGCGTCGCGACGGCTCCTGGGACGTCGTGACCGACAAGGGCACGGTGCACGCCGAGCACGTGGTCAACTGCGCGGGCCTGTGGGCGCGCGAGGTCGGCCGCATGGTCGGCATCGAGCTGCCGGTGCTGGCGATGGAGCACCACTACCTGATCACCGAGGATCTGCCGGAGCTCGACGGGCGCGAGCAGGAGATCGTCAACACCACCGATTACGCCGGCGAGATCTATCTGCGCCAGGAGCGCCGCGGGGTGCTGATCGGCACCTACGAGCCGCACGGTATTCCCTGGGCGCCGGTCAAGACACCGGACGATTTCGCCATGCAGCTGCTGCCCGAGGACACGGAGCGCCTGGCGCCCTACTTCGAGGTCGGCTTCAAACATTTCCCCGCCCTCGGACGGGTCGGCATCCGCAAGGCCGTCAACGGCCCCTTCACGTTCGCGCCCGACGGCAATCCGCTCGTCGGCCCGGTGCGGGGCCTGCGCAACTACTGGGTGGCGTGCGCCGTCATGGCCGGTTTCAGCCAGGGAGGCGGCATCGGCCTAGTACTCTCGCGGTGGATGGCGGAGAACGATCCGGGCCAGGACATCATTTCCATGGATGTGGCGCGCTTCGGCGCCTTCGCCACCCCGAAGTACACCTCGATCAAGGTGCCGGAGAACTACGCCCGGCGCTTCCGGCTCGCCTATCCGAACGAGGAGCTGCCGGCGGCGCGCCCGGTGCGCCGCTCGCCGATCTACCAGCAGCTCAAAGCCGCGGGCGCCTGCATGGGCGCGAACTATGGGCTCGAGAACGCGCTGTGGTTCGCCCCCGCCGGGATGGCGCCCACCGAGACGCCGACCTACCGCCGCTCCGAGGCGTTTCCCATCGTGCGCGCCGAGTGCCACGCGGTGCGCAGCGCCGTCGGCCTGTACGAGACCAGCAACTACGGCAAGTACGAGGTCGTCGGGCGCGGCGCACGGGCATGGCTCGACCGCGTGTTCTCCTCGCGGCTGCCGCGGCCGGGTCGGCTCGCGCTTGCGCCGATGTTGAATCCCGCCGGGCGCATCGTCGGCGATCTCACCATCGCCTGCCTCGCCGACGATCGCTACCTGATCTTCGGCTCGGGTTTTGCCGAGGAGTTTCACCTGCGCTGGTTCTGGCAGGCGGACCCGCCGCCCGATGTCTGGGTGCGCTCACTGGCCTCGACCTTGAACGGCTTCTCGATCGCGGGCCCGAGGTCGCGTGAGCTGCTCGAGCGGCTGGTGCGTATCGATCTGTCGGCGCACGCCTTCAGGCTCTTCCAGGTGCGCGAGACCGCGGTCGGCTTCGCCCCCTCGGTGCTGAATCGCGCCGGGTTCACCGGCGAGCTCGGCTACGAGATCTGGACGACGCCGGACTACTTCGCGACGCTCTATGACGAGCTGCTCGAGGCCGGACGCGATCTTGGGCTCACGCACTTCGGCGGACGCGCGCTCTCCTCGCTGCGCCTCGAGAAGGGCTACGGCTCCTTCCAGAAGGACTTCCGCCCCGACTACACGCCGGGGGAGACCGGCCTCGAGCGCTTCGTCGACTTCGACAAGGGCGACTTCGTCGGCCGCGCCGCGGCGCTCGCCGAGCGCGCCTCGGGGCCCAAGCGCCGCTTCGTCGTCATGGAAGTCGCAGCGCCCGATGCGGATGTGATCGGCTACGAGTCCATCATGAAAGACGGCACGGCGGTCGGCTACGTGACCTCCGGCGCCTTCGGCCACTGTGTCGGCAAGAGCCTCGCGGCGGGCTACGTGCCGACGGCCCTGGCGCGCGACGGCGCGCGCTTCGAAATCGACATCCTCGGCGAGATGCGTGCCGCCACCGTGCGGCTCGAGCCGCTCTACGATCCGCGCGGCCTGAAGCTGCGCTCGTGACGCGCGGCATGAGGAGCAGCCTGTGAAAACGAGCCTGTTGCCGGTCCTGGCCCTTTCCCTCTCGGGCGCTGCGGTGCTCGGCAGTGCGACGGATGCGCGCTCTGGGGGCGAGCCGGCCTTCGTCCGCATCACGCCCGAGCAGATCCGCTGGCAGGACATGCCCGACTCCTTCGGCGGCCAGATCGCGAACATCGCGGGCGACCCGAACGGGCACGGACTCTACGTGCAGCGCGTGCGCTTTCCTCCTCACGTCATGGACCGGCCGCACTGGCATCCGGGAGACCGCTACGTCACGGTCATCAAGGGCACCTGGTACACCGGCACCGGCGCCACCTTCGACCCCGCGCGCGCGGTGCCCCTCAAACCCGGCAGCTACATGTTTCATCCGGCCCGGGCACTGCACTGGGACGGATCCAACAGCGACGAGGAGGTAATCGTACAGGTGGTCGGCCTGGGTCCCGTCGAGACGACGCCGGCGGACCCGGCCAAGCCGTTCTGGGTGAAACTCAAGCCATAATAGAGTGGCGGGGGTCTGCTGCTGCGCCGCAGCAGCCCGGGTGAGTGCCACGCGGATCTCAGTTTTGCTGCCCGCCTTCATGACATAGTGCGCCGGCACAGGAGTGCCTGCCGGTCACGGATGCACGGCGGAGGGAGATCGAGCCCGATGTTGTACGCCATCGGAAGGCTGAGGCTGCTGCCACGACCCGTGTCGCCCTGGATGGCGACGTTGGTGCTGTTCCTCGCGTATACGCTGATCGCCGGCGCCATGCTGCTCTACGCCGAGCATTTCGTCAGCGCGCGCGTCGACGCCGATCTCTACCCCCTGCCCTGGCTCGCCGACGGTGTCGCCGTGAGCCTGATGCTGCTGTGGGGAATGCGCACCTGGCCAGCCGTGTTCCTCGGCTCGGTCTTCATCTGGGGCGTGATGCGCGGCGATCCGGCCGTCCTGGTCGGTGTCGATGCGCTCGGGGAGACCGCCAGTGTCCTCATCACGGTGCAGCTGCTGCGCTCGCTGCATTTTCGCCGCCAGCTCGACCGCCTCGCGGATCCGCTGCTCCTGGTAGCGGCTGCCCTGATCGGCCGCGCGGCCGCCGGCTTCGCCGACGTCGGCGGTACGCTGCTTGGCGTCTGGCTGACCCCGCGGAGCCTCCCGCCGGGGTTCCTGGCCGCTGCCACGCGCCCGGGGACACTCATCCCGGCGGTCACCTGGGAACTGCTGTTCGCGATGGCGCGCTGGGAGCTGAACGCCATCGCCGGCATCGTGCTCACGGTGCCGGTGCTGCTCGGGAGTCCCCGCAAGCTCCGGCACGCGCTGCGCCTGCGTCCGCTGCGGCTCACGGCGCTCGGCCTGCTGTCGCTGCTGTGGGTAGTCGCGGCGCTCGAGCTGTCGGCCACCTGGACATGCTGGCCGTTGCTGCTCGCGGCGCTCATGCTGGTGGCCTGGGCGGCGATCGAGTTCAGCGCGCTGAGTGCGGGGCTCTGTACGCTGCTCTTTGCCTCTACCGCGGCGGCCGCCTTCTGCCAGGGGGTGGGGCCGCTCGCCTCGACGGACGTGGTCGGCGGGCTGTCCGCCACGTGGGGCTTCATCGGCCTGCTCTGTTGTGCGAGCCCCGTGCTCACGGTGCTGCTCACGGTGCGGCAACACTACGACCGGCGCCTCGGCGTCCTGGCCGAGCGCTATCGCTCGCTCTTTACCGCAAATCCAACACCGGCCTGGGTGGCCGACACGCAGACCGGGACCATCCTGATGGCGAACGCCGAAGCCGTGCGGCGCTACCGCTATTCCGAAGCCGAGTTTCTCGCGATGAAGGTCTCGGAGCTGTGCGCCGAGCCACCCAGCCCGGCCGACCCGGCGCCGCCGGACGGCGATCTGGTGGCGGCTCCGCTCAGCAAGCACGTGACGCGCGACGGCCGCCTCATCGACGTCGAGATGGTCTCGACGCCGCTCGAGCTCGACGGGCGGCCCGTCAATCTTCTCCACGCCGTCGACCTGACGGATCACCAGGACTTGAGGCGCCGGCTGCTCGCCACCGTCGACCGCGAGTCCTTCCGGGTGTCCCAGGAGCTGCACGACGGGCTCGGTCAGGTTCTCGCCGGACTCGCGATCGGCTCGGAGGCGCTGCTGCAACGGAGCGACCGCGCCCGCACCTTCGATGCATCCGCGGTGGCGCAGCTGCGTGAGCTCACCCACCATGCCCAGCTGGCCGAGTCGCACCTGTTCCAGCTGACGAGCGGCGTCTCGCCGCTCGACGAGCTGCAGGGCGACCTGATCGAGGCGCTGCGCCGCCTCCCCGAGACGCTGCCCGCGGCGGAACGCGCCCGCGTCGAGGTGCTGGTCGAGAGTGCAGCCCCCGTGACGCTCTCGCTCGAGCGCCGCGAGCATCTCTACCGAGTGGTGCAGGAGTCACTCGCCAACGCCCTGAAGCACGCCCGTGCCGCGCGGATCGTGATCCGGGCCCGCATCGATGCGGAGCGCATCCAGGTCGCGGTCGAGGACGACGGCATCGGCCTGCAGGAGGAGCAGCGCAGTGGCGTGGGACTCGGGCTGCGCTCGATGCAACTGCGCGCCAACGCCGTCGGTGCCGAGCTCGCCTTCGAGAATCTGCGCGACGGGGGAACCGCCGTCACCTGCTCGTGTCCGCAGGCCGAGCCGGGTCCCGGCACGGCCACGGTCCACCCGCGCCGCACGGAGCGCGCGCCGGCCCCGGCGGGTCCTGCGCCCGCAGCAACATCCCTGCCGGCCTACCTGGCGACGGCAACCCTCATCGTGCTCGCCTGCTGGATCGGCGGCGTCATCTCGCACGCCGTCGCCGTCGCCCATGGCAATACCTTCACCTATGCCGACGTACGACTCGCCGTCCCGTCGCTCCTCGCGGGCGCCGCGGTCTGCAGCCTGTTGCTCGGCGGTCCGCGGCAGTGGCCGGCGGTGCTGGTGGGCATCCTGGTCGTGCGCTTCGGCATGATCGGCGAGCCGTTCTGGACCGCGCTGGTGCTGTCGGCGACCGCCCTGGTCGGCTGCCAGCTGGGGGTCGCGGTACTGCGGCGCTGGAACTTCACGCCCAGCCTCGATCGCTGGCAGGACCCGCTGGTGCTGTGCGCGGCGACGGCTCTGTCCTGGTCGCTGGTGAACGTGCTGGGACTTGCGGCCATCATCGTGCTGCGCGCGGCCGGCGCCGGCCTCGCCCCCGGCGTGGCGGCACTCTATGCCTCGGCGGGCCCGGGACTGCAGATGACCGGGGCACTGCTCGACGCCGAGCTCCGCTGGTGGTTCGACGCGCTGTCCGGCACGGTGCTGCTGGTGCCGACGCTGACGCTGCCGGCCGCACTGCGTCGCGCGACCAGGGAGAGCCTGGCGGAGCTGTGCGGCTGGTGCGCCTGTCTCGCCGGCTGGGCCCTGCTGCTGCTATCCGTGAACACCGACAAATTGCTGCTGCCGCTTCTCACGCTGAGCATCCTGCTCGTGGTGTGGGCGGCAGCCCGGCTCGGCGTGGCCTTCGCCTCGCTCGCGACCCTCACCTTCGCCATGGTGGCAGCCACCAGCTTCTCGACGCACACGGGCCTGCTCGCGACGCAGCATGCGGCCACCGGCGTGGCCTACGTGTGGGGCATTGTCAGCGTCCATACCGTGATCGGCCTGTTCCTGGCGGCGCTGCTCGCCGAGCATCATTCCCGGCACCGCGAGATCACCGCGGTGAGCAAGCGCTATCGCTCGCTGTTCCAGGGCGATCCGCGCCCGCTGTGGCTGCACGACGCGCGCAGCGGCGCGATCCTCGATGCCAACGAGCCGGCGGCGCGCGCCTACGGCTATTCGATGGCGGAATTCACCCAACTGCGCGTCGAGCAGCTGCTCGCGCCCGGCTCGAGCGCGGAGGCGCTCACCACCACGGGCGAGAGCGCCGTCGGGCCGATCGCCATGCGCCACCGGCGCAAGGCCGGCGACACCATGGACATGGAGATGTGGTCCTACGGCACCTTCCTCGACGGCCGCCGGGTCAACATCTGCTTCGCACACGACGTCACCGAGCGCAACACGTTACGCCGCCTGCTGTTCGACCGCGCGGAGCTCGAGCGGCGCCAGCTCGCCGCCGAGCTGCGGCGCGTGCTCGCCGGACCGCTGGCGGAGCTGCGCATCGTGGCGCACAAGCTGCTGCTCGAATTCGGCCGGCAGGCGGCCCACGCCCGCATGCGCGAGCTGCTGGAGTCTCTCGCCCGGCAGGCGAAGCGCGCCGCCGGACGCTGCCGCGAGGTGGCGCACCAGTTGTCGCCACTGCAGGCCAACGGCGGCGACCTGGTTGCCGCGCTGCATGCGTTGCAGCGGCAGACCCCGAGCGTCGCGCCGCTCGAGATCAGTGTGACCGGCGAGGCGCCCTTCGCGCTCGGCCAGCAGCAGGCCGAGCACGTCTACGGGCTGCTGAGCGAGCTGGTGAAGCGCTGTCCCGTCGGCCAGCCGGGGAACGTGGTGCAGGTCGTGATCACGAACTTCGGACACGTGGTGCGGCTCTCGCTGGACGCAGAGCTCCCGGCCTCCGGCAGCGTGCCGGCCGCGAGCCTCGCACGGCATCCGTCGGTGCTGCTGCGAGTGCGGGCGATGGGAGCGCGGCTGTGGGAACTGTCGGGCGGCGGGGCCCGCACGCGCGTGGTGTGCGACTGTCCGCTGTGACTTGCGCTCAGAGGGTTGCGCCGAGCGCCGCGCCCTCGCCCGCCGCGGTGGCGCGCGAGACGGCCGATATCAGTGAGCGTGCGAGCAGCGGTCGCGGCCGGTAGGCGCGCAGCCACAGCGAGAACTCGAGCGCCGGCAGCGCCTGCGTGAACAGCCGTCCCTGGGCGCGGTGGCAGCCGAGCTGGCGCAGCTGCCGCCACTCCCCGAGCCGCGCGACACCGTCGGCGAGGCTCGCGAGGCCGAGCTCGGTCGCCACGGCTAACACGGCGTTAAGCCACGCGGGCTGCTGCTCGCGCTCGTGCAGCCCGTGGACGCAGGAGCGGTCGATCTTGACCTCGCTAAATGGAATGCGCGCCAGATCCCGCAGCGAGCAGTCGCCGCT
>JASHVF010000057.1 GCA_030039615.1 Gammaproteobacteria bacterium
ACCACCGAGCCGCAGCAGCTGATCCGCGGACCGAAGATCTGCCTGATCAATCATTATTCGGCGTCCGACGGCGATCTGTTCCCGTTCTATTTCCGCCAGTACAAGCTCGGCCCGCTGCTCGGCACCCGCACCTGGGGCGGGGTGCGCGGCATCCGCGGTGACTGGGGGCTGCTCGACGGCGGCTACATCACGATCCCGGAGGATGCGGTCTACGGACTCGATTCACAGTGGGTGATCGAGAACCGCGGCGTGGCGCCCGACATCACGGTCGACGACTCGCCCGCCGACTGGATGCGCGGCCACGACGTGCAACTCGAGGCGGCGATCAGCTACATCCTCGGCGAGCTGGAGAAAAAGCCCGTGCCGCTGCCGCCCCCGCCGCCGCCGCTGCCCGCCTATCCGCAGGGCAGCGGGGAGTAAGCGCACCGCGTGACGCAGGCTCCCGCCAACGTCTACGACGACGCGCACCGCGCCGACGCCTATGCGGCGCTCGAGTTCCCGGCGACCTACTACCTCGCTTTCCGCGACCTGCCCGCGATCATCGCGCGGCACGTGCGCGGACGGCTGGCGCTCGATTTCGGCTGCGGCGCCGGGCGCTCGACGCGTTTTCTCAAGCGGCTCGGCTTCGACGCGAGCGGGGTCGACATCGCGGCCGGCATGATCGCGCGCGCGCGCGAGGCCGATCCGGGCGGCAGCTACCGTCTGATCGCGGACGGTGATTTCAGCGGCTGCGCGCCCGCGAGCTTCGATCTCATCTTCTCGGCCTTCGCGTTCGACAACATCGCCGGCGCGGAGCGGCGGGTGCGCCTGCTGCGCGGCCTGAAGGCGCTGCTCGCGCGGCACGGGCGCCTGGTGCTGCTCGACTCGACGCCCGAGATCTACACCCACGAGTGGGCCTCCTTCAGCACCAGTGCCTTTGCGGAGAACCGTGCGGCGCGCGCCGGCGACCCGGTGCGTATCGTGATGAAGGACGTCGTCGATCAGCGCCCGGTGGTGGACTACATCTGGTTCCACGAGGACTACCTGCGTCTGTTCGCCGGCGCCCGTGTGCGCCTGATCGAGCAGCACCGGCCGCTGGCAGCGCAGGCGGAGCCGTGGCCCTGGCAGGCGGAGCTTGCGATTCCGCCGTGGGTGATCTATGTGCTGGAGGCGGACAAAGCGCTCTGAGGCTCGTAGCCCAGGTTGGCGGACAGCCAGCGCTGCGCCTCCTCGAGCGTCAGCCCCTTGCGCCGTGCGTAGTCCTCGACCTGGTCGCGATCGATCTTGCCGAGCGGGAAGTAACGCGCCTCGGGGTGCGCGATGTACCAGCCGCTCACCGCCGCCGTCGGATACATGGCGTAGGCCTCGGTGAGACGGATGCCAGCGTTGCGTTCGACGTCGAGCAGCTGCCACAGCTTGGCCTTCTCGGTGTGGTCGGGGCAGGCAGGGTAGCCGGGCGCCGGTCGGATGCCGCGGTACTCCTCGCGCACCAGCTGCTCGTTGGTGAGCGTCTCCGCCGCCGCGTAGCCCCACAGCTCGCGCCGCACGCGCTCGTGGAAATGCTCGGCGGCGGCCTCGGCGAGCCGGTCGGCGAGCGCCTTCAGCATGATCGCCGAGTAGTCGTCGTGGGCGCGCTCGAAGCGCGCCACGTGCTCTTCGATGCCGACGCCGGCCGTGACCGCAAAGGCGCCGAACCAGTCGGGCACGCCGCTCGACTTCGGCGCCACGCAGTCCGCCAGGCACTCGTGCGGCAAGCCTTCCGGCTTGCCCTTCTGCTGGCGCAGGAAATTCAGCGTGGTGAGCCGCGCATCGCGCGCCTCACCGGCGTAGATCTCGACGTCGTCGCCGACCGAGTTCGCGGGGAACAGGCCCACCACCGCGTTCACCGTGAGCCAGCGCTCGGCAATCAGCTGCTTCAGCATGCGGCGCGCGTCCGCGTACAGGTTGCTGGCGGCCTCGCCCACCACCTGGTCGGTGAGAATGTCGGGAAACCTTCCCGCGAACTCCCAGGCATTGAAGAACGGCATCCAGTCGATGTAGCCGAGCAGCTCGGTGAGCGGATAGCCGGCGAAGCGCTGCACGCCCGGCAGCCGCGGCTGCGGCGCCGCGTACGCGGCCCAGTCGGGCGCACGGCGATTGGCGCGCGCCGCGGCCAGCGTCAGCTCCGGTACCTTGACCTTCTTGGCGGCGTGCTGCTCGCGGCGCCGCTCGTGCTCGGCGCGCACCTCCGCCAGGAAGGTGACGCGCGCGGCGGGCGCCGACAGCATCTGGCATACGCCCACCGAGCGCGAGGCGTCCTTCACGTACACCACCGCGCCCGAGTACTGCGGCGCGATCTTCACCGAGGTGTGCGCCGGTGAAGTCGTCGCGCCGCCGATCAGCAGCGGCAACTCGAAGCTCTGGCGCTGCATCTCGCGCGCCACGTGCACCATCTCATCGAGCGACGGGGTGATGAGGCCCGACAGCCCGATGAAGTCGGCGCGCTCGCGCCGCGCGGTCTCGAGGATCTTCTCGCACGGCACCATGACGCCGAGGTCGATCACCTCGTAGTTGTTACATTGCAGCACCACGCCGACGATGTTCTTGCCGATGTCGTGCACGTCGCCCTTGACGGTGGCCATCACGATGCGGCCGTTGCAGCGCTGCGCGCCCGCGTCCTTGCTCTTCTCGATGTACGGCACCAGGTGCGCCACCGCGCGCTTCATCACCCGCGCGCTCTTGACCACCTGCGGCAGGAACATCTTGCCGGCGCCGAACAGGTCGCCGACCACGTTCATGCCGTCCATGAGCGGGCCTTCGATCACCGCCAGCGGCCGCTCGGCCGCGAGGCGCGCCTCCTCGGTGTCGTCGATGACGTAGTCGTCGATCCCCTTGACCAGCGCGTGCTCGAGTCGTTTGCCGACCGGGAGCTTGCGCCACTCGAGGTCCTCGCGGCGCCGCACGCCGCCCTCGCCCTTGTAGCGCGCCGCGATCTCCAGCAGCCGCTCGGTGGCGTCGCCGCGGCGGTTGAGCACCACGTCCTCGCAGGCCTCGCGCAGATCGCCCGGCAGCTGCTCGTAGACACCGAGCTGCCCGGCGTTGACGATGCCCATATCCATGCCGGCGGCGATCGCGTGGTAGAGGAACACCGAATGCATCGCCTCGCGCACCGGATCGTTGCCGC
>JASHVF010000058.1 GCA_030039615.1 Gammaproteobacteria bacterium
TCCGCCGCAGACGTGGCGGCGCTCAACACACTGGGCATCCGCGCCCATAACACCGCGATCGACCAGGAGCAGGCGCTCGCGGATCAGTTCAACAATCAGATCCGGATCTACAAGTCGAAGCATCCCGGCTCGTGAGGCACACGCAGCGCATCGTGAACGGCACTAGTTGGGTGAGCCGACGAGCTCCTCGAGCACCGCCTTGCGCATCAGGTCGGGCGGCAGCAGCCCCTGGGCCAGAATGAAGTCGTGGAACTTCTTCTGGTCGAACCGACCGCCGAGCGCGGCCTCGGTCTCCTTGCGCAGCGACAGCAGACGCGTATACCCGTAGAAGTAGCTGTTGGCCTGCCCGGGTGAGCGGTAGGTAAAGCGCTCGACCTCCTCCTTCGCAAAGGCGTGGCTCAACACCACGTCCTGCTCCAGTACCTCGTAGGCGCGCTCGGGCGTGACCGCGCCGCTTTGCAGCTCGGGATCGAGAAAGGCGCGCGCCGCTCGCAGCAGGCGCAGCTGCAGGGTCAGCAGCTGCCCGTCGGCGGGCTCGTAGGGCTGCATGATGTACTCGGAGTACAGCCCCCAGCCTTCGGCGTTGGTGGAATTGAAGGCGTACAGCGCGCGTGCCTCGCTCACCCCGTGCTCGACCATGGAGTCGAACTGCAGCTCGTGACCGGGACGCGCCTCGTGCGCGGTCAGCGTCCAGGCGACCGCGTCGAAGGTGAAGTCATCGTATTTGTCGTCGCTCCCGCCGGCCGTGGCCGACGGAATGTTCAACGGCAGCACGAACTCGCCGCGTTGGCCGGTGTTGTGCAGGAACGGCGGCGGCGACATGTGCGGCGCGGGCTGCTGCGCGGTCTCGGCGGGGGTGGCGAGGCGGATGATGGCCGGGCGGTCGGGCAGCGTAACCAGATTCTGCGCGACGATGATCTGCTCGATCTGGTGCAGGCGGTTGTTGAAGAACGGCAGGATCGCATCGCCCGTGATCTGCTTCTTCTTGAGCTCGCGAATCACCGCCCGGTAGTCGCTCGAGGCGTAGCCGTTGGCCCTGGCGACCTCGGCCGCGAGCGGCGCCATCTGCTCCTGGTACTCGGTGAAGGCGCTGTGTGCCATGGCGGCGATCCGCTCGGGAGGCAGATCGATGCCGTACTCCTCGAAGGCGAGCGCGTACTTCTCCTTCGGCAGGCGGAAGTCGCTGCGCGCCTTGGGGAGAATGTTCTCGCGCACCCAGCCGTCGTAGGCGGCGAGCTGCGTCCTGAGGGTCGCATAGGCGTCCTGCCAGCCGTCGAGGCCGTACTTGCGGAACAGCGCGCCGATGCCGTCGACGTAGTTGGAGTTGCGCCCGAGCTCGGTCTCCACCTCCTGCTTCGACGGATAGAGCACGCCCGGCTTGGCGATCTGCTCGAGGTCGCGCTGCTTCAGCACCTCGGTGATCGGCGGGTGGCCGCCCTCGAGGCCCGCATACTTGCGCAGGCGCGCGACCGCCGCCGGACGGCGCTCGGCGGCAACCTGGTCGTCCAGCAGCACGCGCAGCCCCTGAAATACGAACGCGCTGGCGTTATTGAACGGGACCTCGTGCCTGAGCTCGTAGTCCTCGCGGCGAAACTGCAGGTCGAGCGCCTTGTGCAGGATCTCCATGTCCTCGCGCACCTTGTGGTCGGATTCGTGCGCGCGCGCTGCATCGATCCCGGCCAGCGCCTTCTGCAGCTCGCGCCGCCGCTGCTCTTCGTCCGCCAGGGTCGGATTGGAGATGAGCGGATCGAACTTCGCGAGTCCCTCCCGTGAGCCTCTTTCGGGACGGTGCTCGAGCTCCACAGCGAGCAGCCGCTCCGTGTAGGCATTGCTGCGCTCGATCCAGTCGGCGGCAGGCTGCGGGCTCTCGGCAGCCCGGGCAAACGCCCCGCAGCTAAGCGCGATCGCGAGGACTGCTACGGTCGGGGAACGGCGCATGGCGACCTCTGAGGGTAATACGGGAGGCGCGCATTATACGCAGCGCCAGCGGACCGACTGTCCGTGCCTCGAGAACCGGGGCCGCCGCAAGGCGGCCCTTTTTTGTGGTAGCTTGCGCCGGTCACGGATGGAGAGAGCCTATGCGCGCGCACCTGCCTCACGATACCCGGCGCCGTTTGCCGCGCGCCTCAGTCGTTCTCGGCGCGCTGCTGGCGCTTGCCGCCCTCGGTGCATGCGAATCGCAGCAACAGATGATCGCCGAGCACGAGGACCGGCTGGCGGCCGCGGGTTTTGTCGTCAGGCCCGCCAATACGCCCGAACGCCAGGCGATGCTGGCGCGGCTGCCGGCGCACACGTTCGTCATGCGACAAAACGGCGACGCCGTTCACTACGTGTACGCCGATCCCCTGGTCTGCGGCTGCCTGTACGTCGGCACGCAGCAAGCCTACAACCAGTACAAGGCGAATCAGCTGGCACAGCACCTCGCCGACGAGCAGCTGATGACGGCGCAGGCGTATTCCGATGCGGCCTGGTCGTGGCAGGCCTGGGGTCCGTGGGGCCCGGTTCCGGTGGCCGGCTTCGTGTACGGCCCGGTGGGCTGGTAAACATAGGGGCACGCCGTGAAGTCGAACCCAGGCTGTCGGGCCGCATTGCTCGGAGCACTGCTCGCCGGATGCCTGCTCGGCGCGTGCCAGACCGTGCCGCCGGACTTTGGCGCAACGGAGGACCAGCTGGCGGCCGCCGGTTTCGTCATGAAGCCGGCCGACACCCCGCAGCGCCAGACCATGCTCGGTCGGCTGCCGCCACACCAGTTTCTGCTGCGCCAGAACGGCGGCACGACGCACTACGTCTACGCAGATCCTCTCGTCTGCGATTGTCTCTACGTCGGAACGCAACAGGCCTACGACCAGTACCGGATGAACCTGCTGTCGCAACATCTCGCCGATGAGCGTCAGCTGGCCGCGCTCGCCTGGTCCGATGGCGAGTGGTCGTGGGCGGCGTGGGGTCCCTGGGAGACCGTCGATACCTCGTTTGGATTCACTTACAGTTCAGTCGGCTGGTAGCAGCCGCCGGCACTTCACAGGCGTTTCGTGACGCAGATACCGGCCGGGGACGAGCGGCCGGCCTGAACCCGTGACCAGGGTCCCAGCGACGCTTGCGCCGTCTGGGTAGGCTTTCCCTTGAGGAAGCCGTTCATTATGTTAGTCAAATACGCCGTGGCTGCCATGGCCGTATGTACGACGGCGATCTGCGGCGCCGCGCCCGCCATCTATAAATATGTCGACGCCGAGGGCATAGCGCATTTCACCGACAAGCCGGACTCGACGCGCTACCGGTTGTTCGATCTCAAGGGGTTGACGCGCAGCGGTGATAATTACGACCCGCGACTGCTGGCGCGCGCCTCGCGCTACGACCCGATCATCGAGGCCGAGGCAAGATCCGCGGGCGTCGAGCCCAATCTGCTGCGCGCCGTCATCGTGGTCGAATCGGGCTTCAACCCCGGCGCGATCTCCAAGCGCGGCGCCGTCGGCCTCATGCAGCTCATGCCTGCGACGGCCGCGCGCTTCGGCGTGTCCGATCGCTACGATCCGCGGCAGAACGTGCGCGGCGGCGCGCTGTACCTCGGCTTTCTGATCAATCGGTTCGGCCAGAACCTGCGTCTCGCGCTCGCCGCCTTCAACGCCGGCGAAGAGGCGGTGGACCGAAGCGCGGGGCAGATCCCGCCGTTCAGCGAAACGCTCGAATACGTCCCGAGAGTCCTGAAGATCTACCAGCTGCTCACCGAGCAGCGCATGCATTCCTGAGCACTCTATTTAATCGGGGCTCCCCTCACCCGATAGCTCCGGCGGGAGCTTCAGCCGGGCAATGCCGATCGCGGGCTATTGACAATGTACTAATGTGCTAGCACATTAGTACAGGTGAAGAGCCACGGGAACATCACTCCACGCCAGGAAGCGCTCGCCGAGCGGGCGCTGTGCACGGCCTTTGCGGCTCTCGAGACCCCGGAGGAGTGCCGGGCGTTCCTGCGCGACCTCTGTACCCCGGCGGAGATTCAGGCGATGGCCGACCGCTGGGCGGTCGTCGAGCATCTGCAGCGCGGCCTCCCCTACCGTGAGATCAGCCGGCTCTCGGGCGTCGCGCTTGCCACCATCGTGCGGGTGGCGCGCTTTCTGAGCGGCGGTCACGGCGGCTACCTGACCGCCAGTCAGCGGCTCGAAGCCGCACGTCACGCGGCCCACGGCTAAGCCTCATGGACGAGGCGCGCCTCAAGATCGCCGTGCAGAAGGTGGGGCGGCTCACCGAGCCCTCGCTCGAGCTGCTGGCACGCTGCGGACTGCAGCTCTCGCGCGGCAAGGATCAGCTGTTCGCCTACGGCGAAAACATGCCGCTCGATGTCTTGTTCGTGCGCGATGACGACATCCCGGATCTGGTGCGCGAGGACGTCTGCGACCTGGGGCTCGTCGGTCTCAACGTGCTCGAAGAGAGGCGGCTCGCGCTCGGCGGCCGGTGCGCCAGTCTCGAATCCTTGCGCAGCCTCGAATTCGGCCGTTGCCGCCTGTCGCTCGCGGTGCCGAAGGAGTTCCGCTATCGCGGCGTGCGCGCCCTCGCGGGACTCCGGATCGCCACCACCTACCCGCAGCTGCTCGAGCGCTATCTGCGCGAGCGGGACGTCGCCGCGCAGATCGTGAGGCTCTCAGGCTCGGTTGAGATTGCGCCGCGCCTGGGCAGAGCCGACCTCATCTGCGATCTCGTTTCCACCGGCTCGACACTCGAGGCGAACCATCTCACCGAAGTCGAGACCGTGCTGCAGAGCCACGCGGTGCTCATTCGCACGCCGCTGCCACTGCCGCCGCCGAAGGCCGAGTGGGTGGAGCGGATCCTGAAACGCATCGACGGCGTGCAGCAGGTACGCGAGAGCAAGTACATCATGCTGCACGCGCCGCGCGCGGCGCTCGGCGAGATCCGCAGGCTGCTGCCGGGCTCCGAGGCGCCGACCATCATCCCGCTCGAAGGATCGACCGACCGGGTCGCCGTGCACGCGGTCTGTCGCGAGAATGTGTTCTGGGAGACGCTTGAATCCCTGAAGAAAGCCGGCGCGAGCGCCCTGCTCGTCCTGCCGGTCGAGAAGATGCTCGCCTGAGGCCCGGATGCGCGTCCTCGACTGGAGCACCCTTGATGAGTCGGGCCGGCGAGCCGCACTCGCACGACCCGGCCGCGGCGCGCGCTCGGGCGTCGAGCGGCTGGCACGCGACGTCATCGCCCAGGTGCGCCAGCAGGGCGATGCGGCGCTCAGGTTACTGACGCGACGCTTCGATGGCGTCGACCTCGAGGAGTTTGCCGTCGCACCCGCAGAGTTCGCGTCCGCTCGCAGCGCCCTGTCGGA
>JASHVF010000059.1 GCA_030039615.1 Gammaproteobacteria bacterium
CTCGCCGACATCTTCGGCTGGGACATCGACTTCGTGCTCGAAGTGCGGCCCGGTGACTCGTTCGTGGTGAGCTATCAGGAGATCTGGCGCGACGGGCACTACCTGAAGGACGGCGCGGTGCTGGCCGCCTCGTTCGTCAACCAGGGGCATGAGTACCGCGCCGTGCGCTACACCGACCCGAGTGGCGCCGTGAGCTACTACACGCCCGACGGTCGCAGCATGCGCCGGGCCTTCCTGCGCGCGCCGCTCGAGTTCACCCGCGTGAGCTCGGGCTTCAGCAACGCGCGCATGCATCCCATCCTGCATCGCATGCGCGCCCACCACGGCATCGACTACGCGGCGCCGATCGGCACGCCGGTGCGCGCCGCGGGCGACGGCGTCATCCGCTTCGCCGGGGTGCTGGGCGGCTACGGCAACATGGTCGAGATCCAGCACAGCCGCAGCATCACCACCGTCTACGGCCACCTGTCGCGCTTCGCCCACGGCATGCACCCCGGCGCCCACGTGACCCAGGGGACGGTGATCGCCTACGTCGGCATGACGGGACTCGCGACCGGCCCGCACCTGCACTACGAATACCGCGTCGATGGGGTCTTCAAGAACCCCCAGACCATCACGCTGCCGTCGGCGGCTCCCATCGACCCGCGCTACAGCGCCGACTTCCATGCCCACGCAGACGCGCTGCTCGCCACGCTCGACTCCGCCGTCGGGCCGATGCTGGTATCGCGCTGAACGACTCGGCTGCGCGCCGCGGCGGCCGCACGGCCCTCGCCCGCGGACCCGCTTCATCCCCTTTTAACGGCAGCGTCGCGTGCGGCTGCTATCCTTACGCCCATGGACGCTCCGGATCTCAAGGCGCCGCAGCACTACATCAACCGCGAACTCTCGTTCCTCGAGTTCAACCAGCGCGTGCTCGACCAGGCCTTCGACGAGTCGGTGCCGCTGCTCGAGCGGCTGCGGTTTCTGTGCATCTCCTGCAGCAACCTCGATGAGTTCTTCGAGATCCGCGTCGCCGGGCTCAAGCAGCTGATCGAGCTCGGCGGCGGCCAGCCGACGGCCGACGGCATGTCGACCAGCGAGCAGCTCGCGGCGATTCACGACCGCGCGACGCGGCTGGTGGCCGACCAGTACCGCTGCCTGAATGAGCTGCTGCTGCCGGCGCTTGCCGCCGAGGGTGCGCCGCTCCTCGAGCGCAAGGACTGGAGTCCGGCGATCTACAAGTGGCTCGAGCAGTATTTCGAGCGCGAGGTGGAGCCGGTGCTCTCGCCGCTCGGGCTGGACCCCTCGCGCCCCTTCCCGCGCATTCAGAACAAGAGCCTCAACTTCATCGTGCGGCTCGAGGGCAAGGATGCCTTCAACCGCAACAGCGAGCTCGCGATCGTGCAGGCGCCGCGTTCGCTGCCGCGGGTCGTGCCCCTGCCGCAGGAGGGCGCGGGACGCGCCTGCGTGCTGCTCTCGACCATCGTCCAGACCTTCGTGCCGAAGCTCTTCACGGGCATCCAGGTCATGGGGTGCTACCAGTTCCGCGTCACGCGCAACAGCGATCTGTTCGTCGACGAGGAGGAGATCGACGACCTGCGCCGCGCGCTCGAGGGCGAGCTCATCCACCGCCGCTACGGCGCCGCCGTGCGCCTCGAGGTCGCGAGCGAATGCCCCGAAGACATGGTGAAGTTTCTGCATTCGCAGTTCGGCTCGAACGGCCTCGACACCTACTACGTGCCGGGGCCGGTGAACCTCAACCGCCTCTCGGCGGTGTACGACCTGGTGCAGCGGCCGGACCTCAAGTTCCCGATCTTCACTCCGGGGTTGCCCAAGCGCCTGGTCGGGGCCACCGATCTGTTCGCCGTGATCCGGCAGAAGGACCTGCTGCTGCACCATCCCTACCAGAGCTTCACGCCGGTGATGGACTTCCTGCGCCAGGCCGCGGCCGACCCGCAGGTGCTCGCGATCAAGATGACGCTCTACCGTGCCGGCCACGACTCGCCGCTGGTCGATGCGCTGGTGGCCGCGGCCAATGCCGGCAAGGACGTCACGGTAATCGTCGAGCTGCGGGCGCGCTTCGATGAGGAAGCGAACATCGAGCTCTCCAACCGCCTGCAGGAGGCGGGCGCGCACGTCATGTACGGAGTCGTGGGCTACAAGACGCACGCCAAGCTGACGCTGGTGGTGCGCCGCGAGTCGGGCGGCATCCGCCGCTATTGCCACCTCGGCACCGGCAACTACCACCCGCGCACCGCGCGGCAGTACACCGATTACGGGCTGTTCACCTGCGACGACGAGGTGGGCCAGGACGTGCACGAGCTGTTCCTGCAGCTGACCAGCCTCACGCAGACCCCCAAGCTCAATCGCCTGACGCAGTCCCCGTTCGGCATGCACGACATGGTGCTCGGCAAGATCGCCCGTGAGACCGAGCACGCGCGCGCCGGCCTGCCGGCGCGCATCACGGCCAAGATGAATGCACTGGTCGACCCGGAGGCGATCGAGGCGCTGTACCGCGCCTCCTGCGCCGGCGTGAAGATCGATCTGATCGTGCGCGGCGTATGTGCGTTGCGCCCCGGGGTGCCGGGGGTCTCGGAGAACATCACCGTGCGCTCGATCGTCGGGCGCTTCCTCGAGCACTCGCGCGTCTTTTACTATGGGAACGCCGGCAAGCCGGAGCTGTTCTGCGCCAGCGCCGACTGGATGGAGCGCAACTTCTTCCGCCGCGTGGAGGTCGCGTTCCCGATCCGTATCAGGGGCCAGGAGGAGCGCATCGAGCGCGACCTGGGGGTCGAGCTGAGCGACAACTGCCAGGCGTGGAAACTGCGCTCCGACGGCAGTTACGAGCGCATCCGGCGCGGCGAGGCCAAGGCGGTCAACGCGCAGCTGGAGCTGTTGGCGGCCTACGCGGCGGGACCGGCCGCGCCGACCTGAGGCGGCGCGGCAGTTCTCAGCTGCCGCCCCCGAAGACGCGCAGGCGATAGCCGCTGGCGCGCAGGTAATCGACCTCCTGCTGCAGATCCGCCGAAGTGAGCGGATGGTCCCTGAGCCAGCGTGCCGGAAAGCGCACCTCGAGCGAGCGCGGCGTGACCGACAGCTGGATCGGCGGCAGCGCGGTGGCGCTGCGCCCGCGGTGCAGCAGCACCGCGAGACGCAGCAACAGGATCAGATAGACGGCACCGCGGTCCCACGGAGGCACCAGCTCCTCGATGCCATCGAGCGCCAGCTTGCGGCGGTGCGCACCCACGAGGCGCGCGATCAGCCGCTGCTCCTCGCGCGGAAAGCCCGGCATATCGGCGTTCTCGAGCAGATAGGCCCCGTGGCGGTGATAGCCCGAGTGCGAGACGTCGAGCCCGATCTCGTGCAGCCGCGCGGCCCATTTGAGCGCCAGGTGCGCCAGCGGCTCTTCGAGCTTCCAGCTGTCGCGCACCTGCTCGAGAAAGTCGCACACCGTGGCCTCGACGCGCTCGGCCTGTGCGACGTCCACGTGATAGCGCTGCTGCATGGCCCGCACGGTGCGCTCGCGCGCGTCCTCGCGCTGGTAGCGGCCGAGCATGTCGTACAGCAGGCCCTCGCGCATCGCGCCTTCGGCGATGCGCATGCTCCTGATGTCGAGCACGCTGAACACTTCGGCGAGGATGGCGAGGCCGCCCGGAAACACCGGGCGGCGGTCCTCGGTGATCGGCTCGAGCGTGAGGTCGCGGGTGTGGCCGGCGTCGACGCAGTACTCGATCGCGCGGTCGATGCCCTGGGAGGTGATCTGGACCGCCGCGGGGTCGAGCGCGCGGATCACCTCGCCGATGGCGCGCACGGTACCGGAGCTCCCGGCGCACGTGTCCCAGCCGCGGGCGCGGAATGCCGCCTGCACCGGCTCGAGCTCGAGGCGCGCCGCGAGTCGGGCGCGCTCGAAGCGCTTGGCGGAGATCTTGCCGTCGCGGAAGAAGCGCTCGCTGATCGAGACACAGCCCATCTGCAGGCTCTCGAGCTCGAGCGGCGTCAGCTCCTGGCCGATGATCAGCTCGGTGCTGCCGCCGCCGATGTCGATCACCAGCCGCTTGCCCGGCTCGTTGGGCATGGTGTGGGCGACGCCCGAGTAGATCAGGCGCGCCTCCTCCATGCCGGCGATGATCTCGATGGGATGGCCGAGCGCCTCGCGCGCGCGCTCGAGGAATGCCTGTTTGCGGTGTGCCATGCGCAGCGCGTTGGTTCCGACCACGCGCACGCTGTCGGCATGCATGTCTCGCAGCCGCTGGCCGAAGCGCTCCAGGCAGGCGAACGCGCGCGCCGCGACCTCCTTGTCGATGCGCCCGCTCTCCTCGACCCCGGCGGCGAGGCGCACCATCTCGCGCAGCCGGTCGATGATGATGAGCTGGCCGTGCGAGTAGCGCGCCACGACCATGTGGAAGCTGTTGGAGCCGAGATCGACGGCGGCGAGTACGTCCGGCACGGGACGCAGCGCGGCGCGGACGACGGATTTTGCTTCGGCGAGGCGTGCGGATAAGGCGGTTGGCACGCGCGGCGCTCGCGGCTCAGGTAGCCGCGAAAGAGGAGCCGCAGCCGCAGGTGGTGGTCGCGTTCGGGTTGCGGATCACGAACTGCGCGCCGTCGAGCCCCTCGCGGTAGTCGATCTCCGCGCCGGTCAGATACTGCACGCTCATCGGGTCGACGATGAGCTTGACCCCGAGGTTCTCGACGCAGGTATCGCCGTCCTGGAGCTGCTCGTCGAACTCGAAGCCGTACTGCAGCCCCGAGCAACCGCCCCCCTGCACGAATACGCGCAGCATGAGCTTCGGGTTGCCTTCACCGCGGATCAGATCGCCGACCTTGCGGGCCGCGGCATCGGTAAAGAGGAGCGCGGGGGGAGCGTCCTGCAGCGTATCGGTGGTGGTCATAATCTCCTGACTGCGAGTCTAGAAGCGGGCGCCACGCGGGTCAAAGGCGCATTGCATGAACTGCGGCCCGACCCCTGAATCTGGGGCCTCGCGGCGGCGTTCTCAACCCTTCGCGGGCGCGGCCTCGGCTTTGGCGGGCGGCGCGAGCCGCACCAGCTTGCCCGTGATCTGCGCGCCGAGCGTCATCTCGATGACGCCGTAGTAGACGTCGCCCTCGACACGCGCCGTGGCTCCGAGCACCACGCGCTCGGCGCCGCGGATGTCGCCGCGCACCCTGCCCTGCAGAATCACATTGGGTACCTGCACCGAGCCCTCGACGGAACCGGTCTCGCTCACCGAGAGCGTGGAGCTCGGCGCCTGATCCGAGCGCACGTTGCCGGCGACCGCGCCGTCGAGATGCATCCCGCCCAGGAAGTCGATGTCACCCTGCACGCGCACGCCCTTGCCTATCAGGGTATCGATATGCGGCGGGCGCGAGTCGCGGCTGAACATGGCTCCTCCGATCACGCCTATTCTACGGCGAGGCTTCGACGCTCCACAGGAAGGTCTGCGAGAGCGGCGTCACATCGTGGCGATTCGACTGCAGCTCGACCACCAGATGCGCCGGCTTGAAGCCCGGCGGCAGGGCCAGATCCTGGTCGAAGTCCTGGAAATAGCGGAAGTCGTAACGCAGGCTCTGCTGCCGGCCGCCGGTCAGCGTGGCGAGGTCGAGCGTCTTCTCGCCGCCGGCCAGCTCGCCGTCGACGGACAGCTGCACGGTGCCGGCGACGAGTGCGTCGGCGCGCCCCGAGCGCACCAGCGCCATGTGCACCACGTAGGTGCCCGCTTGCGCCGTCGCAGTGATGCGCAGGTCCTCGATCTTCACGCCGAGCGAGCCGGCCCCCTGCGCCACGACGCCGCGGTAGAAAGCCAGCTCCTGGGACTGCTTGGCAACCTGGGCCTGCAGGTCCCCCATGGCGCGCGCCACTTCCGCCTGCTCGCGCGATCTCCCCAGGCGAATGGTGTCGAGCTCGGCGAGCCGGGTGCGCAGCTCGCGGTTGTCCTTCTCCAGGTGCTCGATCTTCACCTCGAGCTCGGTGCGCTGCTGTGCGACCGCCTGGCGGTCATAGCCGGCGTTGTAGCGCCCAAGCTCGTAGATCACGTACAGGGCGAAGACCACGATCAGCAGCGTCGCCAGGCCGAGGAGGATGCGGCGCAGCCGCGAGCCGCGCTGCACGACCTGCGGGGTCGCCGGGCCGCCCGCGAAGATCGCGCGGATGAAACTCACGGGGCCCACTACTGCGAGGCGGGCTCGGCCGCCTGGCGGCCGCCCCTGGCGGTGACCTTGTCCCACCAGTTGGGCAGGGTCGGCGTGCCCTCGGGAAAGGCGATCGTGGCGAGCTCGGTGAGCGCGCTCGCATACACGGGGCGCTTGAAGTAGATCACTTCCCGCACCGGCTCCCACCACGACGCCCAGCGCCAGCGGTCGAACTCGGGCTCCGCGGTGCGCTTGAAGTCGAAGCGCACGTCGTCCGACCTGAGGCGCAGCAGGAACCAGCGCTGCTTCTGACCGATGCACAGCGGCTGCTGGTTGCGGCGGATATAACGCGGCGGCAGGCGGTAGCTCAGCCACCCGGCGGTCGAGCCGAGCAGCTCGACGCTCTCGCGCTCGACGCCGATCTCCTCGGTGAGCTCGCGGTAGGCGGCCTCCTCGGGCGCCTCCCCCTCGCGCACCCCGCCCTGGGGAAACTGCCAGCCGCGCCCGCCGCTACGGCGGCCGAGGAAGACCCTGCCGGCGTGCATCAGGACGATGCCCACGTTGTGGCGGAAACCGTCCCGGTCGATGACGTCGCTCATGACTGGGCTTGAAGTCTGCCATAGGCTAACGCTCCTATGGCAGCGCCCGCACACGACCCGACCCTCATCCCGCGTATCGCCGGCGGCGCGCGGGCCTCGGCACGCAGCCTCGCACTGCTCGCCGTGTTGGCGGCGGCTGTCTTCCTGGTGTCGCTGCTCGTCGGCAGCACGGGCACGGGCCTGCGTGGCTCGGTGGCGGCCCTGTTCGGCTCGGGAGATGCGGCGACGCGCACCGTGCTGCTCGTGGTACGGCTGCCGCGGGTACTGGCGGCCTTCGCCGTCGGCGGGCTGCTCGCGCTTGCGGGGGTGCTGCTGCAGGCACTGTTTCGCAACCCGCTCGCCGACCCCTACGTGCTCGGGGTCTCCGGCGGCGCCGCGGTCGGCGCACTGCTTGCGATGATGGCCGGGCTTGCTGCGCTCACGGTGCAGTCGGCCGCGGTCGGCGGGGCACTGGTCGCGGTGGTCGCGGTGTATCTGCTGGCGCGCGGCGGCGGCACGCCGCGGCTGCTGCTCACCGGCGTGGTGCTGGCGAGCGCCTGCGGCGCGCTGGTGAGCGTGCTGCTCGCCCTGGCCGATACTTCGCGGGTGCGCGGCATGGTGTTCTGGCTGGCCGGCGACCTCGAGTGGGCG
>JASHVF010000060.1 GCA_030039615.1 Gammaproteobacteria bacterium
ATCGACGCCACGGCCCTGGCTGCCGCTGCGCGATTTGCGCCGGCGGCGGCCTCGGCCGCGCGCGCACGCGCGGCGTCCGCGTTGGAGGCCGCCTCTGCCAGCGCGGTGACCTGTGCGTCGAGCTGCGCCAGGTGCGCATCCCGGTTGGCCGCCTGGATCGCGCGGAAAGCGGCCAATACCCGTGTGAATGCCGCCGCCTCGTCGCTGCTCGCCCTGGCGCGCGCCGCGGCTGCATTGGCCTGATCGTCGACGGCCTTGCGCAGATCGGTGTTGGCCGCCGTCACCTCGGCGACCGCGGCATTGAGCTGCGCGGCGGACGAATTCGGCGCGTTGAGGATGGCCTGCGCGCTCGCGATCCTGTTCTCGGAGGCGGCCCGGGCGTCGCCGGCCGCCTTGAAGTCGGCCGCCGCGCGCGCGTAGGCCGCGTCCGCAGCCTGCTGGTCGTGAACCGCCTGCGCCCAGTTGGCGAGAGCCGTCCGGTCGGCGATGGTCTTCGCGGCGAGCCGCGCGCGCTCGGCGCTCTGCTCGGCCGCCGCCAGTTTTTCGGTGGCCTGCTCATAGGAAGCTTCCGCCGAGGCGTAGGCGTTCTCCGCGTTGGCGCGCTGCGTATCAGCCGTCGCCAGCGCGTCCGCGGCCGCCGCCGCATTGCGGTCCGCGGCCGCCTGTCTCGCGTCCCTGGCGGCCGCCGCGCGCGCCGCGTAGGCTCGCTTCAGATCCGCGTTCGCCTTGGCCTGATCCTGCAGCGCGCGTATGCGCTCCTGGTGCGCGGCCTGAAGCAGGTTGTGCGACCTCGCTTCGGCAGCCTGGGCGGCTTCGAGCGCATTCGCCGCGGTCTGCGTCGCGGCGAGCGCCTGCTGAATGTTGCCGGCGGAGGCTGATCCCGGCATCGACAGCAGGACGGCGGCGCTCAGCGCGACCGCGCACAGGGTGTTCCGATCCGGGGTTCTCATTGCGCGCACGTCTTGCTCCTCGCGGCACCGCCAACTCTCGCACGCCAGTCTATCATTGGCATGATGCGGCGGTGCCGCCGCCGGCGCTGCGCATCATAATGACCGAGGCGCCGAAAAAAGCTCCGCCGGATGAGGTCACCATGAAACTCCGCACTGCAGCGATCGCTCTGATGGCCTGTCTCATGGCGGAGACAGCGCAGGGGCACGCGCACCTCGAGAAGTCGACGCCCGCCGACGGCAGCACGCTGAGCGCAGCGCCGAGCGCCGTCGAGATGACCTTCTCGGAGGCCGCGCGCCTGACGGCGCTCTCGATCCAGAAGGACGCCGAGCCCGCGCAGGCCATCAGGGCGCTGCCCGCGGCCGTCGACAAGACGCTGCGCGTCGCGTTGCCGACGCTCGCTGCGGGCTCTTATGCGCTCACCTGGCGCGCGCTCTCTCAAGACGGGCACATCACCTCCGGCACGCTGCACTTCACCATCGCGGCGAGCGCGCACTGAGCTCACCGCCGCCGGGACTTCGCGGGTGTCGCCGGACGCTGTCTCGGTCGCGCTGCGGGCGCTCGGTTTCGTGGCTCTGCTGCAGAGTGCCGGCAGCGCGATCTTCGTGTGTCTCTTCCGCCGATCGCTCGGCGCTTCCGCTCGCGCGATCCGGCGACTCGGGATCTGGTCGGCGGCGCTCGCGCTGCCGGTGCTCCTCGGCCAGCTGCTGCTCGAGGCCGCGCGCATGGCGGGCGAGCTCGGGGGAGTGCTCGATTGGACGTTGCAGCGGCTGGTGTTGATTTCCCCGGTCGGCGCGACCTGCGCCGCGCGCCTCCTCGGGTTGGCGCTGATCGCGCTCGGATTAGCGACGCGCGGCCGCAGGGCGCTGCTCGCGAGCGGCGCGGGAAGTCTCATCGCGGCCGCCTCGTTCGCGCTCATGGGCCACACGGCAGTGCATCCCGATCGTCTGCTGCTCGCGCCGGTCCTGGTGACGCACGTGCTGATCGCGGGCTTCTGGCTCGCCTCGATTCCGGCGCTGTACCTGGCGACGCGGCTCGACCCGGGCCATCAGGCGGGACGGCTGATCGAGGCGTTCTCCAGGGTGGCCGTGTGGGTCGTGCCGCTGCTGGCGCTGGCCGGTCTGCTCATGGCCTGCGCCCTGGTGCGTCAGCGCGCGGTTTTCGGGCAGCCCTACGGATGGCTGCTGCTCGGCAAGGCGCTGGGTTTCAGCGCGCTGCTCGGCCTCGCCGCGGCGAACCGCTGGCGATTCGGCCCGGCGGCAGTCCTTGGCGCGCCGCGCGCCCTGCGCCGCTCGCTGCTTGCCGAGTACCTGCTGCTGCTCGGGATATTGGCAGCCACGGCGACCATGACGAGCCTCTTTTCGCCGCAAGGGTAGTCCCCGCCCGCATCCGCGCCGACTACCCCAAGGCGAGTAACACGACGGGCAACACCGTGCCGGTTGCGAGCAGCACCCAGCACAGTCGTTTCTCGCGGCTCTGCGTGACGGCGATCCATGCTCCGAGCACGGCCGAGACGGCGAGTGCCAGAGAGGCGAGCAGGAAGAAGCCCTTGAGCGCCAGCGTGCCGACCGTGCTCTCGTCCTCGTCGTCCTCGTGCTCCTGGTCGGAGGTCTGCGCCGCAGCGTGCCCGGCGTGCTCTTCCTCTTCGTGGTGTTTCTCGAGAACCTGATCCTTGTGGACCGAGCTCAGCTTCTCGATGAGGGCAAAGGGGCGGTAGCTGCCGTGGGCCTCGTGGAGGCTGAACACCTGCAGCGCGCCGGTGAGGCAGAAGAACACCAGGCTCGGAGCGGTCAGCATACCGATATACGTGTGCCAGCGTCTGATGGCCGTGCCATTCATGCGCGCAACTCTCTCTCAGCAGTTCGATGGAATGGTTGCAGAACGTCGCATCGGCGGCTTCATTTCCCTCGCCGCGCTTCGCCGCATGACAATAGCATCTTGCGGGCAGGAGTTCCCCCATGCGCAAGTGTCGATCGCTGAGTCGGTTCGAGGGAGTCGCCGCGGGCACTCTGTGCGCGTTGGCTCTGGGTGGGTGCGCGGTGAACCCCGCGTGTCCGCCGCCGGCCGCGCCGCCGCCGGCGAAGCTGTTTCGCTACCAGGCGGCTGCCTGGACCGAGCTGCCCGGCTGGAGCACCGATGCCGTGCAGGAGGCCTGGCCGGCGTTTCTTGCGAGCTGTCGCGATCTGCGTTTCCGGCCGGTCTGGAGCGAGGCGTGCACGGCGGCCGCGGCGGTCCCGCCGGATGCCGCCGCGCAAGAGATTCGCGGGTACTTTCAGCAGTACTTCGAGCCCTACCGGCTGCAGAAGGGCGCCGGGGCGAAGGCCGAGGCCACCGGGCTCATCACGGGTTACTACGAGCCGCTGCTGCGCGGCGCGCGCGCGCCCTCGGCGCAGTTCAACACCGCGCTCTATGCCCCGCCGCCGGATCTCCTCAGCGTCGATCTCGCGGCGCTCTTTCCCGAGCTCAAGGGCAGGACGGTCCGCGGCCGGTTGGAGGGCAACCGTGTCATTCCTTACTACACCCGTGCGGAGCTCGCGGCCGACCCGGCGCTGCGCGGCAGGGAGCTCGTGTGGGTGGACAGCCCCATCGATGCCTTCACGCTCGAGATCCAGGGCTCGGGACGCGTGCAGCTCGAGGGGGGCGGGACCATACGGCTCGAGTATGCCGACCAGAATGGTCAGCCCTATCACTCCATCGGGCGCTATCTCGTGGACCAGGGCCTGCTGACGGTCGAGCAGGCCACCATGCCGGGCATTCGCGCCTGGCTCGAGGCGAACCCCGAGCGCATGCAGGAGGTGCTGGATGCAAACCCGAGCGTCGTCTTCTTCACGGAGAGCCCGCTCGGCGACCCGGACGAAGGACCGCGGGGCGCCGAGAGCGTGCCGCTGACCGCCGGGAGATCCATCGCCGTCGATGCCGGCTACGTGCCGCTCGGCGCGCCGGTGTTCCTCGCCACGACCTTTCCGGCGAGCGATGCGCCGCTCGAGCGCCTGGTGATCGCGCAGGACACGGGCGGCGCGATCCGCGGCGCGCCGCGCGCCGATTTGTTCTGGGGTAGCGGGGACGAGGCGCGGCAGCTGGCCGGCAACATGCGCCAGCAGGGCGAGATGTGGCTGCTCTGGCCGCGCGGGCTGCCGCTGCCGCAGCCGCCGCCCGTCACGGCGGCCCGTTGAGAGCGTGCATCAGCGCCGCGGTGTCCGCGAGGCGCTGCGCCTCGGCGTGGCTGCGGTCGAGTGCGCTCTGCAGCTGCGCACGGTGCGCATCGAGCAGCGAGTACTCGCTGATGCCGCCGAGCTCATAGCGCTGCCGGGCAATCGCATCGCTTGCATCCGAGTGCTGCGCGGCGAGCGAGCGTGCCCTGAGAGTCAGCGCATCGGCCTCGAGCACGCGCAGGCTGTCGGCCACCTGCTGCAGCGACTCGAGCACGGTCTCCTCATAGGCCCGCGCGGCGGCATCGTAGGCCGCCACCGCGGAGCGCTTCTTCGCGAGCAGCTCGCCGCCGTGAAAAATCGGCTGCAGCAGATTCGCCCCGACGCTCCAGATGTTGGTGCCGTCGACGAGTTGCGCGCCCTGCGAGCGCTCGGAGCCGAGCGAGCCCGAGATCGTGAGGTGCGGGAAGAGATTCGCGGTCGCGACGCCCACGTTGGCGCTCGCCTGGTGCCAGAGCGCCTGCGAGGCGCGTACGTCGGGCCGCCGCTCGATGAGCTCGGAGGGCAGGGCGAGGGGCACCTCGGCCGGCAGGCTGAGGTCGGCGAGCGTGAAGGCCGCAATCGCGGCGCTCGCCGGGGGCCTGCCGGTATAGACGGCGAGCTGGTGATCGACCTGGCGGCGCTGCGCCTGGAGGGTGGGGAGCGTCGCGCGCAGCTGCTCGAGCTGGCTCCTCTGGCTCGCGAGATCCTCGAGTGCAACTGCGCCCTCGCGGTAACGCTCTTCGCTGATGGCGAGCTGGCGGCTCGCCGCGGCGAGGATCTGCTGCGTGTAATCGACCTGCGCCTCGAGGTCGGCCTGTCGGATGGCCGCGGAGACCACGTTGGCGGCCAGCATCAGCTCCGTGGCCTCGGTTTCATAGGCCTGGTACTCGGTCTGCGCCCGCGCACCCTCGATCTGGCGGCGGTTCGCACCGAAGAGGTCGAGCGTGTACGAGACGTTCACCTGGGCGTTGTAAAGATTGAAGGGCGGCGGCTGCGGGATGGTGGTCAAGCCGAAAGCCGCCAGATCGATGCGCTCGTGCGTCACTGCGAGCTGTGCGTCGACGGTGGGGAAGAGCGTCGCGCCCGTCTCGGCGCTGAGATCCTCCTGCGCCTCCTCGAGCCGCGCGCGCGCCTCGAGGACCGTCGGACTGCGTGCCAGTGCCTCGGCGACCAGCGCATCGAGCGCCGCGCAGTCGAATGATTCCCACCAGCGGACCGGGAGCGCGCTGCCACTCACGAAGCGCTGGGCCGCACCGCCGGGACCGACGGCGTCCGCGGTCATCTGCGGCTCGGCGCCGGCGGTGTACTGCCCGGCGGGCGCGGCGCTGCGAGGGTGGAAATCGGGGCCGGCCGCACAGGCGGCGAGCGCGGCGCCGGCGGCGCAGGCGATCAGCAGTCGGTGGATGCGCATGGCAGCTTACCCGTCAGTCGAGCGTCCTGCGATAGAAGCGCAGCGCGACGAACATGACAACCACGATGAACAGTCCGATGGGCCAGACATCGGTCCACAGATCCGACCAGCCATTGCCCTTCAGCATGATGCCGCGCATCAGACGGTGAAAATGCGTGAGCGGCAGCACCTCGCCGATGACGCGTGCCCATGCGGGCATTCCCTGGAACGGGAACATGAAGCCCGAGAGCAGGATGTTGGGCAGGAAGTAGAACATCGTGAGCTGCATCGCCTGCAGCTGGTTCTGCGCGAGTGAGGAGAGCGAGATGCCGACCGCGAGATTGCCGGCGATGAAGAACAGCGCCGCGCAATAGAAAGTGAGCAGGCTCCCCTCGAACGGCACGTGGAACATGGCGGAGGCCGCCACGAGAATGATGCTCACCTGGATCAGGCCGATGAAGATGTACGGGATCATCTTGCCGCTCATCACCTCGAGCGGGGTGAGCGGCATCGCCAGCAGGTTCTCCATGGTGCCGCGCTCGCGCTCGCGCGTGATCGCGAGCCCGGTCATCAGCACCAGCGTCATGCTGAGGATCACTCCCATGAGGCCGGGCACGATGAAGTAGGCGGTGATGCCCTCGGGGTTGTAGAGACTGTGCAGGCGCACCTCGAAGGGCGGCGAGCCGCCGGCGAGCGCGGCGAGCGGACCCACCAGGTCCTTGGCCGCGACCGACTGCGGCAGCTCGAGTGCCGCCTCGATCGCGTTGCCGGTCGCCGACGGATCGGTGGCATCGGCTTCGAGCAGCAGCGCCGGGCGCTCGCCGCGCAGCAGGCGGCGGCTGAAGTCCGGCGGGATGGTCACCACGAACTGCAGCCGGCCGCGCGCCAGCGCCGCGCGGCCTGCTTCCTCGTTCGGCAGCTCCTCGACGATGTCGAAGTAGCTCGAAGCCTTCATGCCCGCCACGAAGCTGCGGGTGAACTCGGTGTGATCCTCGACCAGCACCCCGGTGAGCAGGTGCTTGGGATCGGAGTTGATGGCGTAGCCGAACAGCGTCAGCTGCATGAGCGGGATGGCGACGATCATGGCGAAGGTGATGCGGTCGCGGCGCAGCTGCAGGAACTCCTTGCGCACCACGCTCCACCAGCGCTCGACCGAAAAGAAGTCCCGCCCGCTCACTCGGCACGCAGCCTTTGTGCGGCGCCGGACTCGTTCATCAGGTGGATGAAGACGTCCTCGATGCCGGTATCGATCGGCTGCGCCGCGAGGCCCGCAGCGCGCGCCGCCCGTTGCACCGACTCCTGCAGCGCGGCGGCGTCGCGGCCGGTGACGTGCAGCGCGCCGCCGAACACCACCGTCTGGTCGACGCCCGGCTGGCCGTGCAGCTGCTCGGAGAGCTCCGCGAGGCGCTCGCCGTGAATCGACCAGGTGCTGAGGTGCTGACTCTCCACCACCTCGGCGGCGGTTCCCTGCACCAGCAGCCTGCCGTAGGCGATGAAGGCGAGCTTGTGACAGCGCTCGGCCTCGTCCATGTAGTGCGTGCTCACGAGCACCGAGATGCCGAGCGCGGCGAGGCGGTGCAGCTCCTCCCAGAAGTCGCGGCGCGCGGTGGGATCGACACCCGCGGTCGGCTCATCGAGCAACAGCAGCCGCGGCTGGTGCAGCATGCAGGCGGAGAGCGCCAGGCGCTGCTTCCAGCCGCCGGAGAGCTGGCCGGCGAGCTGCTCGGCGCGCCCGGCGAGGCCGAGGTGCTCGAGCGCCCGTTCCACCGCTTCCTGGCGGCGTGGCATCTGATAGACGCGCGCCACGAAGTCGAGGTTCTCGCGGATCGAGAGGTCGTCCCAGAAGGAGAAGCGCTGGGTCATGTAGCCGACGTTGCGCTTGATCTCGCCGCTCTGCTTCAGGATGTCGTAGCCGAGGCAGGTGCCGCTGCCGGAGTCCGGCGTCAGCAGGCCGCAGAGCATGCGGATCGAGGTCGTTTTGCCGCTGCCGTTCGGGCCGAGAAAGCCGAAGATCTCGCCCGGCTGCACCTGCAGCGCGAGATCGATGACCACGTGCTTGTCGCCGAAGCTCTTGTTGAGCCCGTGCACCTCGATGACGGGTGCGGCCGCGGCACTCACTGCAGCCGCACCTCGAGCGGTTGCCCGGGATGGAGCTTGACCGCATCGCCCGGCGTCGGATGCGCCTCGATCATGTAGATGAGCTTGCCGCGCGTCTCGTTGCTGTAAATGACCGGCGGGGTGTACTCCGCCTCGTCGGACACGAAGGTGACCGTGGCCGCAACGTCGGCGGCGCAGCCGTCGCAGTGCAGGCTCACCCGGCGGCCGACCGTGAGGCCGCCGAGCACCGGCTCAGGCACATAAAAGCGCACCTTGATGTTCTGCGGCGGCAGCATGCGCACCACGGGGTTGCCGGGCCCGACCCACTCGCCCTCGCGGTACATCGTGTCGTAGACGAGGCCGGCACTCGGGGCGGCGATGGATTTCTCGCCGACGCGCCAGTCCGCCTGCTCGAGCACCGCGTGCGCCGCCTGCACCTGGCGCGTCTGCGCCTTGAGCTGCTGCTCGCGACCGGGAAGCCGCGCCACCTCGAGCTGGCTCGCGAGCTCCTCGACGTGCGCGGCGTCGCTCGCAGCCTGCGCGAGCGTCGCCTCGAGCTGCTCGCGCGAGATGCCGCCACTTCGGTACTGCGCCTGGTCGCGCTCACGCTGCAGCGCCGATTTCTGCGCCGCCGCTTCGGCCTGCGCGAGCTGCGCCTGCACCACGGCGACTTCGGGGGGACGTTTGCCGGTCTCGAGGTCCGCGAGCTGCGCCTCGGCGGCCGCCAGCTGTTGGCGGGCCTGGCTTTGCTCGGCCTTTTCCTCGGTGGCCTCGAGCGTGAAGAGCGCGGCGCCGCGCTCGACCTGCTGGCCGCGGCTCACGGCGAGGTGCTCGAGGCGTCCCGGTTGCGAGGAGGCCATGTAGACGTACTCGCCCTCGACGTAGCCCTGGAACGTTCTGCCGCCGGAGCCGGAGCAGCCGAGCAGGGGCAGCGCCAGCGTCATGGCAGTCACAATGAGCGGGGTTCTCGGTTGCGGAGCCATGGCGTTCCTCAGGCGGATTTCGGGCGGCGCCGCACGGGTGCCGACAGGGCGCTCACCAGCAGTGCCTCAGCGTGGCGCGCGACATCCTCGCGCGTGACACCCTTGAGGATCGGCAGCACCTGCCAGAGGCGAATGGTGGCGAGCGGCAGCAGGGTGAGGCCGATCACCGTGAGCATCATGAGCCGCGGCTCGAGATCGGGGTTGAGCGCGCCGCGCCGCTGCGCGGCCGCGATGGAGTCGATCAGGTGCCGCACGGACTCGAAGGGCAGCACCCTGATGAGACGGTCGCGCAGCTGGCCGCCCTCGCTCACGATCTCGCGCAGCCAGAGGGACGGAAGCCACGGGTTGAGCTCGGTCGCCTGGAGGATCCGCTGCGCGAGCCCGCGCACCATCGGCACGACCGCCTTGCTCTCCATCACCGGTTCCCACACGGCCCGGATGGCCTTGAGCAGCCGCTCCTCGGCGACCGCGTCCAGAAGGCGCTCCCGGTCCTTGAAATAGTAGTGGACCATCGCCGGCGTCACGCCGGCCCGGGCGGCGATCGCGGCGACCGTGGTGCCGGCGATTCCCTGCTCGGCGAACAGCTCGAGCGCCGCATCGAGCAGCAGCGCGCGCGCATCGGCGCGCGCGCCCTGAGGCGGCCGGCCGATGCCGCGGCGTGCCGGGTGGGCAGGGCTCATGGTGGAATACTAATCAATTATTTAATTAATTAAAAGCGAAGGCTGAAAGCCCCGCACCCGATCGAGCGGGATTCAGGCATCAGTCGACGCAGTGATAGAGGGTCTCGCCCTCGGAGCGTTCGGCGACCGCGTGCTTGCCCTGCGCGGCGCAGTCGGCCTCCGCCTGCTCGAGTGCCCGTGCTTCATTTCTCTGCTCCGCGCGCGGGCCGGCGGTGGGATTGTCCGGGGCGGGCGGGCCGAGTGCGCAGCCGCCGATGAGTGCGATGCAGGCCGTGAACAGCAGTTGCCTGGCTTTAAGACTCGAGGATTTCATGCACGAGCTCCATGGGTTCCGGTCAATCGCACCATACTCACCAGCGCCGCGATCAGCGCGAGGGCGGCCGCGAGGCACAGCGCGAGATTCGACCCCTGCGCCGGCCAGGCGCGGAACAGGATGGCCACTCCCGCCGCACCGAGCGTCTGTCCTACGAGGCGCGAGGTGCTCAGCATACCTCCGGCGGCGCCGCTGCGCGCGCGCGGCGCGGAGGCGAGGATGGCGTGATTGTTGGGCGACTGGAAGAGGCCGAAGCCGAAGCCGCAGACCGCCATGCGCCAGATGAAGCCCGCGGCCGTACCGCTCGCCGGGAAGAAGGCGAGCAGCGCGAGGCCCGCCGACATGACCAGCAGGCCAGCGCCGCCGAGCAGGCCCGCCGGATAACGCTCCGCGAGGCGGCCGGCGACCGGTGCGGTGAGCGCGAGCGCGACCGGCCAGGGAGTCATGTAGAGGCCGGTCTCGACGGCCGTGTGGCCGAGGCGCTGGATCTCGAAGGGCAGCGCCACGAGCGCGCTCATCTGGCCGACGAACGCGCAGATCGAGGC
>JASHVF010000061.1 GCA_030039615.1 Gammaproteobacteria bacterium
TTCCGCAGCGCGTCCTGCAGCACCTTGTTGCGGCCGAGCAGCCAGTTGTAGCCCCACACCGCGGGTACCGCCACGAACAGGCCGAGCGCCGTCATGATGAGCGCCTCGCCGACCGGGCCGGCCACCTTGTCGATGCTCGCCTGGCCGGCGATACCGATGCCGACCAGCGCGTTGAGGATGCCCCACACCGTGCCGAAGAGGCCTACGAAGGGCGCCGTCGACCCGACCGTCGCCAGCAGCCCGAGTCCGCCGTTCAGCTTGCTGTTCACCGAGTCCACCGCACGCTGCAGCGACATCGTGATCCACTCGTGCAGATCGATGCGATCGGTGAGGCGGCCGTCGTGATGAGACGCGGCGCGCAGGCCGTCCTCGGCGATGCCGCGGAAGTCGTCGCCCTTCTTCAGGCGATCGACGCCATCCTTGATCGAGGGCGCGTTCCAGAACTGCTTGTCGACGTTCTTGGCCGACTTGCGCAGCGCGCGCTGGTCCCACAGCTTCGTGAGAATCACGTACCACGAAGCGAGCGACATGATGAGCAGAAGAATCAGCACGGAGCGGGAGACCAGATCTCCCGACACCCACAGTGCGCTCAGACCATACGGGTTATTAACTGTTACGCTCGGTTGATTTTCCATAGTTTCCTCGAAACAAAGAAGAAGCCGCACCCGAGGGTGCGGCCGGTGTTCATCTCAACTGGAATTTGACGTTGAAGTTGATGCACTGGCTGATGCTCTTGCCGTCCTCGGTAGCCGGTACATACTTGCCCGAGCCCGCCTTGGCGAGCTTGACCGCCGCGCCGTCGAGCCGCGCATTGACGCTCTTGGCGACCGTCGGCTCCTCCGTGAGCTTGCCGTCGGGACCCACACAAACATGCACGGTGACCGCGCCCTGCTCCTCGAGCCGCCGCGATGCATCCGGGTAGAAGTCCTCGCTGTTCGGGAAGCCCTTGCCGAATTTGACGCTGGTGCCGGGTTTCGCCGCAACGACGGGCGCGGGCGCGGCCTTGGCGACCGTCTGCGTCACGCGGATCGCAGTGGTGTTCTCCTCGGCCGGCATGTTGATGGTCACGTCGGGCGGCGGGATCTCCACCGGCGGGCGTTCGAACTGCGGCGGCGGAGGCGGAGGCGGCGCCTCCTCCTTCTTCACTTCCTCGACGATCTGCGTCTGGATCGGCGGCGCGAGCACTTCGATCGCGCGCCGCGCGAGGCCGGTGGCCAGCGCCCAGCCGATGAAGATATGCAGCGCGATGATCGCGACGAGTACGGCGCCGCGCCTGGTCAGGAACTGGGAATCGTGTACTAAGGCTGCCATGTGTTATGAGGATGCACTTCTTGACTTCAGCCAAAAATCCCGCTGCCGACAGGCGGACCCGCCGGCTCCCCTAAATCATACTTGCGAACTCACTTCGTCAGGCAGCCGCGCGGCGGGCGTGAAATTCTAAAATCCCCCCGGACGGTACCCTGCAGTGTGCGCTGCGACGAATACTGCCCTGAACTGTACCGGGTGCCCCCGGGGCTGACAACTCCGGGCGCGACTCAAGAAGTGCGCCGACGTGTCTGTAACGCCTCGGTGACCGCGCCCTCCGAGGCGCTGCCGACGAGGCGTGCGTACTTGGCAAGCACGCCGGTCTCGGCGGCGGGCTTCGGGGCCTTCCACTCCCGGCGGCGGCGCCGCAATTCCTCGGCCGAAAGCTCGACGCGAAGCTCGCGCTTGCGCGCATCGATGGTGATGCGGTCGCCGTTGCGCAGCAGCCCGATCGGCCCGCCCACGGCCGCCTCGGGTGCGACGTGCCCGACGACGAATCCATGGCTGCCGCCTGAGAATCGTCCGTCCGTGATCAGCGCGACCTTGCCGTCCAGTCCCCGGCCGCTGATCGCACCGGTCGGGCTCAGCATCTCGCGCATGCCGGGGCCGCCCTTCGGGCCCTCATGACGGATCACGACCACGTCCCCGGGACGCAGTTTGTCGGCGAGGATCGCCTGCGTGGCGCGCTCCTCCCCGTCGAACACCCGCGCGCGGCCCTCAAAGCGCTCGCCCTCCTTGCCGGTGATCTTGGCCACCGCGCCCTCGGCCGCCAGGTTTCCGTAGAGCACGACGAGGTGGCTCTCCTTCTTCAGAGGGTCCGACAGGGGCCTCACAATCTCTTGTCCGCTCATATACATGGGCGCACTTTCGAGATTCTCTGCGAGCGTCTTTCCGGTGACGGTCAGGCAATCGCCGTGCAGGAGTCCGCCCTCGAGCAGCATCTTCATCAGCGGCTGGATCCCCCCGATCGCAACCAGCTCCGACATCAGGAACCGGCCACTTGGCCTCAGGTCCGCGAGAACCGGGGAGCGCTTGCCGACGCGGGTGAAGTCATCGAGCGTGAGACGCACCCCCGCATCGCGGGCAATCGCCAGCAGGTGCAGCACGGCGTTGGTCGAGCCGCCGAGCGCGGTCACGACCGTGATGGCGTTGTCGAAGGCTTTGCGCGTCAGGATGTCGCGCGGCTTCAAGCCCTCGCGCACCAGACGCACGACCGCGGCTCCCGCACGCGCGCTGTCGGAATGCTTCGCCTCGCCGACGGCCTCCTGCGCGGAGCTTCCCGGTAAGGACAAGCCCAAGGCCTCGATTGCCGAAGCCATGGTGTTCGCCGTGTACATGCCGCCGCAGCTGCCGGGGCCCGGGATCGCCGTGCGCTCGATTTCCTGCAAGCCACTCTCCGAGAGTGTTCCGGCGGCGCGCGCTCCCACCGCCTCGAACACCGTGACGATGTCGCGCCGCTGCGCGCCCGGCCGGATGGTGCCGCCGTAGACGAACACCGCGGGGCGATTGAGGCGCGCCATCGCCATCGCGCACCCGGGCATGTTCTTGTCGCAACCGCCGATCGCGACGAAGCCGTCGAAGCCCTCGGCGCCCACCACCGCCTCGATGGAGTCGGCGATGATCTCGCGCGAGACGAGCGAATAGCGCATCCCGGGCGTACCCATCGAGATGCCATCGGACACGGTGATCGTATTGAACAGAACGCTCTTGCCGCCGGCGCCATCCACCCCGGCGCACGCGGCATTGGCGAGCGCGCCGATGTGCATGTTGCACGGCGTCAGGTTGGCCCAGGTCGAAGCCACGCCGATCTGCGGCAGGGCGAAGTCCTCGTCCCGGAAGCCGACCGCGCGCAGCATGGCGCGCGCCGGCGTCTGCCTGAGCCCATCCACCACGACGCGCGAGAAAGCCCGCGGATCCACAGCGCTTTTCTTCATGAGCAGTTTCCCGGAAGTGTGGCGGCGAAGATTACCATTCGGGCGCTAAACTTCCGCGCTTAACTCGTTGACAAGTCCGCGGTTCCTGTGCTCCCATCGGGCATCAGGTTTTAGTTCGCACCCGTGACGCCCAAAGCAGCAGCGCTTCCCGATTCAGCCGCGGCACACGCCGCACGGCCGGCGCTGCTTATTGGCCTCCCTGCCCTGCTGCTCCTTAGTGGAGTCAGCCGGTGTGGGGCACGCGCGAACGCCTGACCAAGACAGGCACGAGCGAGAGAACTGAAGACCCCGCACCGGCATTAAGGCCGCTGCGGGGTTTTTTACGTTTGCAGCGCGGCTCCGGCCGCTCGAGGAGTGAACTGATGAGGCTCTATTCACATAAGGATGTCGATCGCAAGGCGCTGAAGGGCGCGCGCATCGCGATTCTCGGTTACGGCAGCCAGGGGCGCGCCCACGCGCTGAACCTCAAGGACTCGGGGTTCGACGTGGTGGTCGGCGTGCGCAAGGGGGGCGCCAGCTGGAAGAAGGCCCGGCGCGAGGGCCTGGAGGTCGCCGAGCCGGCCGCCGCTGCCTCGAGCGCCGATCTCATCGCCATGCTGGTGCCGGACCTGGCGCAGAAGGCGCTCTACCAGGACGTGAAGAAGGGTCTGAAGAAGGGCGCGACGCTGCTGTTCGCCCATGGCTTCAATATTCACTTCAAGCAGGTGAAGCCCCGCCCCGACCTCGACGTGGTGCTGATCGCGCCCAAGGGACCGGGGGACCTGGTGCGCCGCCAGTACCAGCAGGGTCGCGGCGTGCCGTGCCTGCTGGCCGTGGCCCAGGACGCCACCGGCAAGGCACACGCCCGCGCCCTCGCCTACGCGCACGGGATCGGCGGCACACGCGGCGGCGTGCTCGAGACCACCTTCGCCGAAGAGACCGAGACCGACCTGTTCGGCGAACAGGCGGTGCTCTGCGGCGGTACCACCGAGCTCGTCGTCAAGGGCTTCGAGACGCTCGTCGAGGCGGGTTACCAGCCCGAAGTGGCGTACTACGAGTGCCTGCACGAGCTCAAGCTCATCGTCGACCTGCTGCACGAGGGCGGCATCTCCAAGATGCATCAGTTCATCTCGGAGACCGCCAAGTACGGTGACCTGACGCGCGGCCCGCGCATCGTGGACGAGCGCGTCAAGAAGCAGATGCGCAAGGTGCTCAAGGAAGTGCAGAGCGGGAAGTTCGCGCGCCAGTGGATCAAGGAGAACGAGGCCGGCAAGGCGAACTACCAGAAGCTGCTCGCCGCCGACGTCGACCGCCAGATCGAGAAAGTCGGCGCCAGCTTGCGCGCCAGAATGCCCTGGCTCAATGAGCGGCGGGCGTAAGTGAAAAGCGAACGCGGCGAGACGAACCCTTTCGGGAGCGTGCGCGACAGGACGTCGCGCCCGCAGCCTCCAGGGACGGATTCACGGCGTTCCCGAAAGGGTTTGTCTCGATGCGGTCGCCTGCATGGCGCCGCCGACGTTTTGAGGTAAGGACCATGACCACCAACCCTGACCGCGTTCTGATCTTCGACACGACGTTGCGCGATGGCGAGCAGTCGCCGGGCTGCAGCATGACCCAGCCCGAGAAGCTGCGCGTGGCGCGCGCCCTCGCCGAGCTCGGCGTCGACGTGATCGAAGCGGGCTTTCCGGCCGCCTCGCGCGGTGACTTCGAGAGCGTGCAGGCGGTGGCGCGCGAGGTGCACGGGCCGATCATCTGCGGGCTGGCGCGCTGCAACCCCGAGGACATCGAGCTGGCGGCGCGGGCGCTCAAGGACGCGCCGCGCCACCGCATCCACGTGTTCCTCGCGACCAGCGCGATCCACCGGCAATACAAGCTCAACATGGCGCAGGACGAGATCCTCAAGGCGGCCGCGGCCGGTGTGGCGCGCGCCCGCGAGCTGGCCACGGACGTCGAATTCTCGCCCGAGGACGCCTCGCGCACCGAGCTCGAGTTCCTCGCCCAGGTGGTCGAAACCGCGATCGCCGCCGGTGCCAGCACCGTCAACATTCCCGATACGGTCGGCTACACGGTGCCGGATGAGTTCGTCGAGCTGTTCCGCTACCTGCGCAAGAACGTGCGCGGTATCGAGGGCGTACGCCTCTCGGTCCACTGCCACGACGATCTCGGCATGGCGGTCGCCAACAGCCTGACCGCGGTGGTGGCCGGGGCGCGCCAGATCGAGTGCACCATCAACGGCATCGGCGAGCGCGCCGGCAACTGCTCCCTCGAAGAGGTGGTGATGGCGCTCAAGACCCGCGCGGCGTTCTTCAACGTCGCGACCGGCATCCATACCCAGCGCCTCTACCCGACCTCGCGCCTCGTCTCGAGCATCACCGGCATGCCGGTGCCGCGTAACAAGGCGGTGGTCGGCGAGAACGCTTTCGCGCACGAGGCCGGCATTCACCAGCACGGCATGCTCAAGCACTACTCGACCTACGAGATCCTGAGGCCCGAGGACGTCGGTCTCTCCCGCAGCCACCTGGTGCTCGGCAAGCACAGCGGCCGCCACGCGCTGCGCGAGCGGGTGCAGGCCCTCGGCTTCG
>JASHVF010000062.1 GCA_030039615.1 Gammaproteobacteria bacterium
CTGCCGAGCGAGGCGAGCGACAGCAACCTGCTGATCGCGCCGGTGCCGGTGGTCGGGGCACGCGAGGAGGACGAGCTCAACGCCTACCTCAGGGACCTGATCCGCTTGCACGACGGGCACGAGCGGCGGCGGCTCATGTATGTGGCGGTGACGCGCGCCCGGCGCACTCTCTGGCTGTCGGCCGCTCCCGCCGCCACCGCCGATGGCGTCGTAAAGCCCGACCGGCGCAGCGCCCTCAGCGTGCTGTGGGAGGTGCTCGCCGGGCGCTTCGAGACCGTCGGGGACGGCGCGGGCAGGCCCGCTCCCGTGGCGCGCACCGGGCCGGTGCAGCGGCTGCTGCCGAGTTGGCGCGCGGCGGACGCACCGCCGGGTGTTGCCATCAGTCGGCTGCCGGCGGCGTATCTCGCCGCCGAGACCACCGAGTTCAGCTGGGTCGGAGAGACGCAGCGCCACATCGGTACCGTGGTGCACGCCTGGCTCGCGCGCTTCGCCGGTGAGCAGCGGCTGCCGCAGCCGCCGGACGGCGCAGCCGCTCGCGCGGCGGTACTCGCTGCGCTCGAGCGCGCCGGAGTGGACGAGCGCGAGCGCGCGGCGGCGTGCGACATCGTGCTGAGTGCCCTCGGACAGACGCTCGCCGACGAGCGCGGGCGCTGGATTCTCGACGCGCGGCATCGCGAGGCCCACAGCGAGTGGCAGCTCTCGGGGGTCAGCGGCGGGCGGCTGCGCAGCGTCGTGATCGACCGCTCTTTCATCGACGAGCGCGGCACGCGCTGGGTGATCGACTACAAGACGAGCGCGCATCGCGGTGGTGGCCTCGACGAGTTCCTCGACCGGGAGATCGAGCGCTACCGCGCGCAGCTCGAAACCTACCGCGAGCTCGCGCGCGGGCTCGGGCCCGAGCCGGTGCGCGCGGCGCTCTACTTCCCGCTGCTTCAGGCGCTGCGCGAGCTCGCCTGAGGGTGCGCGGCGCGCGCTGCGCCTTCAGAGCGTTCCGGCGATGCTGAAGGGCCGGCGGCCGAGACTGTCCGGGGTGCCGAGCAGATTGAGATTGGCGACCAGCTCGGGAGGTGCGCCCTCGCGCGCTGCGACCTGGCCCTCGAGCACGTAGCCCGGCTGCCGCGTGAGGCGCAATGTTCCCTGTACCGCGAGCGGTCCGCCGAGATCGACCAGCGTGCCGAGCGGCTCGCTCCCCCCACCGGGGAAGCTCACCGCGTAGCTGCCGAGCGCGGTCACGCGGCCGGTCGCCTGCGTCAGGTCGTGCGCCTCGATCCGCCCCTTGAGCTCGGTGATGGCGCCGTGCTCGATGCGCACCAGTGAGAGGTCGGTGTGCACGCTGCCGCGCAGGCGCGGCGGAACGCGCGGGATCTGACCGCGATCGAGCGGCAGGTCGACGACCAGATCACGCAGCACCATGCTGCCGCCGAGTCCGCGGGCGACGTCGGCGCTGCCCGCTATCGGACCGTGCGTGAGTACGATGTGCGCCGCGAGCGTGCCGGTAAGGAGCCTGAGCGGGGCGATGTCCCAGGCGAGGTCGCCGAAGGGCGCGCGCTCGAGCGTCAGCCCTTCGCAGGAGCCCTGCCACACCGAGCCGTCGACGCTCGCGCAGCTCACGCTGCCGGTGCGCGGCACGACCCAGCTCGCCGGCAGACGCGCCAGCAGGATGAAGAGGAAGCCGCCGGCGGCGAGCAGCGTGATCCAGAGGTTGCGCGGCACGTCAGCCCGCGTGCAGGACGAGTGCGGCGTTTACCTGGCCCGGGACGCCGGCATTGTCGATGGTGGCGGAGTCGACGCGGATGCCGTTCTGCTGCGCGAGGCGCCCGAGCCAGATGATGAGCGCATCGAACGGCGCTTTCTGCAGCCGTAGCGACAGCGCCTGGGGTCCGGCGGGCTCACTGCCCGCGAGCGCGCCGGCCAAGCCCGACTCGCGCGCCGAGCGGTCGACGATCACGAGCAGCGATTCCCCGGCGGTCCCCGGCGGCTGCGGCGCGGCGCGCAGCTCTCCGGCAACGCCCTGCATCCACTCGAGGTCGGTGCGCTTCTTGAGCAGCCGCGCGTGTGTCTGGGCGACGCTGTGGTCGAGCGGCAGCAGTACGCCGACGACCAGCAGCAGCGGAGCGAGCAGGGCGCCGATCGCGACGATGCGCCGCTCGCGCTCCGAGATCTGCGCGAGGCGCAGCTCGAGCGCATCGAGTGAGAAATTGGCGAACGGCAGCTTCATGCGCGCCGCCCTAAGAGCCCTGGGCGCGGATCTGCACGCGTCCCTGGTAGCTGCTGCCCGCGGTATTTCCCCCGACCAGGCTCGCCTGCCAGCCGCCGTTGCGCAGCTGCTGGCTCAGGTGGTCGAGGCTTGCGGCATCCGGAGCGTTGAGCGTCAGCTCGAGCACTCCGTCGTGAAAATTGAGTGACTGAACGCTGGTGCCGGGTGCGCTGCTGCGCGCCCGGGAGACCGCCTCGAGGGCGCCGAGCAGGCCGCCGCCGCTGCTGCGCACGGCGGCGAGCCGCGCCTCCATGCGCCGCCGCGCGTCCGTGGTGCTGGTCTCGCCCGGCATGGCGCTGTGGAAGGTATCGCGGATCGAGGCATCGACCTGACGTTCCCGGCTCTTGAGGACCCGCAGCTCGACGCTCTTGCCGATGACGTGCAGCGCGACCAGCGACAGGAGGAGCAGCGCCGCGATCCGCCAGGCGGACAGGCCCACGGCGCGGGCGCTCTTCGGGGCGTAGGAGCCCTGCAGCAGGTTGATGGCGCTCGTGCCCGGCAGCTGCTGCGCGAAAAGTGCCAGCGGCCCGTCGCTGAGCAGCTGCACCTTGAGGCTCACGAACCGCTCACGCCTGGCTTCCACCTCGGCCGAATGCCGCTGCCACTCGGGCGGGCCGCTATAGAGAATGAGGCCGCGGGAGGCGCCGCCGTCCTCGGGTGGCGCGCTCGCCGGTGCCTCGGGCGCGGGCGCCGCCCCGCGCGGCGGCGACTCGGCAATGGTGAGCGCCTCGGCGAGTGCGTCCATCGGCAGGCATACCGGGGGCGCACCCGGGGCGCGCACCAGCACCGTATCCGCCTCGAGGAGCGCGACCGCCTGTCCGGGATTCGAAGGCAGCAGCTCGCTGTCGGGATAGAGGCACTCGGGCTCGATGCCCGCATCGCGCAGCGCCGACAGCCACTGGTCCATCAGCGCGCGCGCCACCACGGCGACCGGGGTGCGGGTCGAGTCGGGGGCGCGCTTGCCGAGGGCGAAGTGCAGCTCCTCCACGTCCTCGGCGAGCTGCTCCTCGAGCGCGTAAGGCACCAGCTGCTGCAGCTTGACGCCACCCTTGGCGGGCAGCTCCGGCTCGGCGAGCACCACGTCGGTCCCCGGGACGAGCACGCACACGCGGCGCGTGGGCGCCGCGGAGGCGGCGGCCTCGAGCGGCCCGCTCTGGGTCGCGGTCAGCGGCGCGCCCGCGGCACTCACGACCAGCCACGCGGCCGGCTCTTCCAGCGCACGCGGCAGGCGCAGCAGCAGCCAGTCAGCCATGCGGCTCCATCAGTCGGGTGTGTAACTGCGCAGAATGGGGCGCACCTGGCCACTCTGATCCTGCAGGAGAAGACTGTACAAGTTGAACTCCGAGCTGCCAATAGCGATGAGACTGGTGAGGCGGAAGTAACTCGAGGTCATCGTCAGCTTCGAGGAGATGCCCTTCCAGACCCCGGCCTGGGCGGCCGCCTGATAGTCGCTGAGACTCGGAAAGCAGCCGCTGGCGGCCGCGCGGTTCTTGGCGAGGCCGCTCGGATCGCTCGAGAAATCGCCGTGCCCGAGGTACGCATCGAGCACCGGCCCCGCGGCGGTGCACACGTTGAGGCCCGTGCCGTAGGGCAGCGCGGTCACGTAGGGCGAGAGCGTCACGTAGCGATCGCGCCCGAAGCCGGGCAGCGCCAGGAGCTCGCTGGCGTTGGTGATGTAGCGGTTGGGCGTGCGGTAGGGCGGCACCTGACCCATGTAGACGCTGTCCTCGGCGCCCTCCGGGACCGACGGTACGATGTCGCGGTCGATCCAGTCGACCATGTAGCCGGCCCACTTCGGCTCGAGCCCCAGCATCTCGAGCAGCTGTTGGAATGCGGTCACCTGCACCGCGTCCGGCGTGCCATCCTGTTGCACCAGGTTGTTGAGATTGAAGCGGCCCTGCAGATCCTCGAGCTGCGCGGTCAGCATGACGCCCGGAACGACCTCGACCGGACCCACCGCCTGGCCCCAGCCCTGCGCCGGGTAGGTGTGCTGCGGATCGGACTGCCGCGCCAGCCGCAGTCCGTACGCCGCGAGCGCCTCCGCCGCCTGCTGCACCAGCAGCGCCTGGTCGAAGGCGTAGGTGGCGCCGCCGCGGCGGAAGGTCATGGCGTTCTCGTAGGCGATGGCGGCGGCGAGGATCGTGCCGAGCGCGACCAGCAGCACCGCGACCAGCAGCGCGATGCCGCGCTGCGCCCGCGGCGGACTGCACGCGCCCAGGCGGCGGCGGGCACGGCCCGGCATCAGCCCGCCACCTCGAAGATGCGCATGAGCTGGCCGAAGTCCTCGGTGTCGATGGTCACCTGCACGGCGATCGGCCGGATGCGCAGGCTGCTCTCGATTGCCTGGGCTCCGCCGACGGTGGCCGGCGGCCACTGCGGCTGCCAGTTGCGGGTGAGATCCATGTACTGGATGGTCACCGACTTCACTTTCGTCAGCAGGTCGCGCCGCGCGGTGGTGCTCGAGAGCGTCGGATCGAGCACGTACCAGTATTCGCGCCGCAGCGTGCCGTTCTCGAGATAGTAGGCGACGCGCTGCTCCGCGGGACGCTGCAGGCCGTTGGGATTCGCCCAGCCGCCGCGCGTGAACTGCACGAGCGGCGGCGTACCGGTGGTGGTTCCCAGCGTCGAGGACGAGCTGCTCGCGCCGCCGAGCTGCGTGACGGAGCCTGCGAGCTGCGTGCCGCTCGGGTTGGCCTGCAGCGCCGGCTGCGAGGGCTCATCGCCGATCGGCTGCCGCACCGGGCGCGGCTCGAGCTGTACGAAGTCCTGCTCGAGCACGCGCATCGCGGTCTCGACCTCGAGGAGGCGCGCCTGGCGCTCCTTGAGCGAGCCGCGCGTGCTGATCGCCTGGGTGAGCGTGCCGTAGCCCATGGCGAACATGAGCGCGGCGATGAAGAGCGCCACCAGGAGCTCGAGCAGCGTAAAGCCGTACCCATGGCCGCGAGCGCCGCGCCGCGACATGCACATGGCGCGGCTCACCGCACCCTCAGGTTCGTGGGCCGCTGCACGGGCTGCGTCGCGGGCGGCGCCGCGGGGTTGGTGTTCGGCGTGGTGCCCGGAGCGGGCGTCGTGCCGGGCGTCGTTCCGCCCTGGGTGCCGCCGGCCGCGTTCGAGCCGGGGGCGAGCAGCTGCTCGCCCCAGTCGGGCAGGTCGCCGCGCGGCTGACCGACGGCATCGCCCCACATGCCGCTCATGGTCGTATACCAGCCGCGGTCGTCGCTGCTCGCCTCGACGTCCGCGGGGCGCACGCTCACGTCGATGCGCACCATGCCGGGCACCTGTGTGGCGCTCACCGTCTGATGCCAGTGCCACTTGCGCCCGGCCATGTCGCTGTCGCCCTCGGTGTCGCCGGTGGTGGGCGCCTGGCCGCTGAGACGCACCTGCGCGATCTGATTGAGCGCCACGTAGTTGGCGAAGGTCTTGTCGCGCAGGTAGGAAACGGTGTCCGCCGAGGAGGTGAGGGCGCCGAGCACGGCGGCCATCCCCGCGGCGACGATCGCGAGCGCCACCAACACCTCGATGAGCGTGAAGCCGCCGCCGGGCGCTGCGCCTCGCGGGCTCATCGTGCGGCCACCTCCACCATGGGCTGCTCGACCAGTACTCCCTTGTCGTCGGGCGCGACGGTGACGCTGCGCGCACCGCCGTCGCGCTCGAGACTCACCGCGAAGGAAGTCAGGTCGCCGTCGGAGAAGATCATCACCTGCGGAGTCTTGTCCTTCGCATCCGCCGGGCGCTTGAGCACCACCGGCCGCGTCTCGACCACCAGCTTGACACCGAGACCGTCGGGGAGCTTGCGCGCCGCGAAGGCGTCGTCCTCGGTCGGATCGCGCCACTGTCCGAGCAACTGGTCGTACACCAGGAATTCGTAGCTGTCCTCCTGGAAGAAGACCCCGTACTCGCGGGTCTGCAGCTCGCCCTGCTCACGCGCGTAGTTGATGAGGGCCAGCAAGCGGTCGCTCTCGCGCTCGAGATCGCGATCGCGTCCGGTGAGAGTCACCGTCAGCATGATGCCGGCCGAGACCAGGCCGATGATCAGCACGACCACCAGCAGCTCGATCAGAGTGAATCCGGCAGCGCCGCTGCGCCCGCGCGCACGCCGGCACCGCCGCGACAGGCTACTGCGTGAGGTTCCAGTTGCAGATGTCGGCATTGATGCCGTCGCCGCCGGGCTCGCCGTCGGCGCCGAGGGAGCACAGGTCGTACGCCTTGCCGTGCGTGCCGGGGAAGGTGAACACGTAATCGTTCCCCCACGGATCCTTGCTGATGCGCTCGATGTAGCCGCCGGCCTTCCAGTTCTTGATGGTCGGATCGGTCGGCTGCGTGATGAGCGCGTTGAGCCCCTGGTCATTGGTCGGGTACTTGGAATTGTCCATGTAGTACATGGTGAGCGCGGTCTCGAGGCTCTGGATGTCCTCCTTCGCCTTGGCGA
>JASHVF010000063.1 GCA_030039615.1 Gammaproteobacteria bacterium
CTCGAGGTGAACCCGCGCGCCTCGCGCACCGTGCCATTCGTCTCCAAGGCCACGGGGCTGCCGCTCGCCAAGGTCGCGGCGCGCGTCATGACCGGCAGGAAGTTGAAGCAGCTGGTCGGCGCGGTCGAGCGCGTGCCGCGCTTCTTCTCGGTGAAGGAAGCAGTGTTCCCCTTCAACAAGTTCCCGGAGTCCGATCCGATCCTGGGTCCCGAGATGAAGTCCACGGGCGAGGTCATGGGCACGGGGCGCACCTTCGGCGAGGCCTATGCCAAGGCGCAGAGCGCCTCGGGCGTCACGCTGCCGCGCAAGGGCGTGTGCTTCATCAGCGTGCGCGATCGCGACAAGCCGGGGGCGGTGGAGCTGGCGAAGAAGCTGATCGGGCGCGGCTTCGAGATCCTGGCGACCGCGGGCACGGCGGCGGCGCTCACCGATGCCGGGGTCGCCTGCAAGCGCGTCAACAAGGTACGCGAGGGCCGGCCGCACATCGTCGACATGATCAAGAACGACGAGATCGATCTCATCGTCAACACCACCGAGGGCAAGCAGGCGATCCGCGAGTCGAACTCGATCCGCCGCGAGGCCGTGCACCGGCGCGTCACCTATTACACGACGCTCGCCGCGGGGCTGGCGACCTGCGAAGCGCTCGACCACGTGGATGAGGTGGAGGTCAACCGCCTCCAGGACCTGCATCTCGAGGCTTCCGGGCTATGAAGCGCACGCCCATTACGCTCAAGGGCGCGGAGGTGCTGCGCGCCGAGCTCAAGCGCCTCAAGACCGAGGCGCGGCCCGCCATCATCAGGCAGATCGCCGAGGCGCGTGGCCACGGCGATCTTTCCGAGAACGCCGAGTACCACGCGGCCCGCGAGCAGCAGGGATTCATCGAGGGCCGTATCGGCGAGATCGAGCGCAAGCTCGCCAACGCCGAGGTCATCGACCCTTCCACGATCGCGAGCAACGGCAAGGTGGTGTTCGGCGCCACGGTCGAGCTGGAGGACCAGGGCGGTGGCGCGCGGGTGATCTACCAGATCGTCGGCGAAGACGAGGCGGACATCCGCGCCGGGCGCATCTCGGTCACCTCACCCATCGCCCGTGCCCTGATCGGCAAGGCCGAGGGCGATGTGGTGGACGTGTCCGCCCCCGGGGGCGTGCGCTCCTACGAAATTGTCGCCGTCCGGCTTGCCTAGTCGGGGATCATGATGCGCGGCAGCTCGGGGTGCGGCCGGTAGAGCACGGCCACGTTGCCGATGCGGTGTACGAGGGCGCTCGCGGTCTGCGCGGCGAGTGCGTTGAAGAGCGCGTCGCGCGCCTCGCGATCGCCGCCTGGAGCCTTCACCTTGATGAGCTCGTGATCGGTGAGCGCGCGGGCGGTTTCGCGCGTCACCGCCTCCGTGAGGCCGGCGGCACCTAAGCGCACGATCGGCTTGAGCGGATGAGCGAGTCCTCGCAGGTGGCGCCGCTGCCGCTCCGAGAGCTCAGGCGCTGCCGTGGCGGCGCCGGCCGCGATGTGTTTCTTCATGGGGCTCATTCTAGAGGGACGGAGCGGATGGCTGGGCGGTCCAAGAGCAGCGATCGGTGGCTGCGGGAGCACTTCAGGGATCCTTACGTCAAGCGCGCCCGGAGCGAGGGCTGGCGCTCGCGGGCGGTGTTCAAGCTCGAGGAGATCGACCGGGCGGAGAAGCTCCTCAAGCCCGGTTTGCTGTGTCTCGACCTCGGGGCGGCCCCCGGTGGCTGGAGCCAGTACGCCCGATCGCGGGTGGGTTCGCGTGGACGGGTGGTGGCGAGCGACATCCTGCCGATGGAGGCGCTTGCCGGGGTCGAGTTCGTGCAGGGCGACTTCCGGGAGGAGGAGGTCTTCCGCCGCGTGCTGGCTCTTTTGCCCGGGGGTCGGGTCGACGTCCTGCTCTCGGACATGGCCCCCGAGATGAGCGGGGTGGACGTGACCGACCAGGCCCGGTCCATGCATCTCTCGGAGCTGGCCCTGGAGATGGCGGGGCGCGTCTTGAAGCCGGGCGGCGACGCCCTGATCAAGGTCTTTCAGGGCCGCGGCTTCGAGGACCTGGTGAAGGCGGCGCGCGGCGAATTTGGGCGCGTAAAGCTGGTCAAACCTCCGGCATCCCGGTCCCGGAGCGCTGAGATGTACCTGCTGGCCATGAAGTTTCGCTTGGTGTAGGTTCGGGGTGCGAGGTGGTGTCGGTTCGGGAATGCCAAGGCACCCTCACTTAAGGACGGAAGCCTTTGAACGACTTGACAAAAAACATCCTGCTCTGGGTCGTGATCGTGATCGTGCTGCTGCTGGTGTTCAGCCGCTACATGCCGACCACCGGCCAGCCGGCGCAGATCGCCTATTCCACCTTCCTCGACGACGTGAAGAACAACCGCGTCGAGTCGGTGATCATCCAGGGCGACATGATCTACGGCGAGCACAAGGACAAGACCCAATTCAAGACGTTCAACCCGGAGACCGACTACACCGCGCTCATCGGCACGCTCGAGAAGGCCGACGTCAAGATCGAGGGCCAGCCGCCCAAGCCGCCTAACTACATGGGGCAGCTGCTGCTGCAGCTGGCTCCCGCGCTGCTGCTGATCGTGGTGTTCGTGTACATGCTGCGGCAGATGCAGGGCGCCTCCGGCGGCCGCGGCGCCATGTCCTTCGGCAAGAGCCGCGCGCGGCTGCTCGGTGAGGACCAGGTGAGCGTCACCTTCGCCGACGTCGCCGGTGTGGACGAAGCCAAGCAGGAGGTCGGCGAGATCGTCGACTTCCTCAAGGACCCGGGCAAGTTCCAGAAACTCGGCGACAAGATTCCCAAGGGTGTGCTGATGGTCGGCTCGCCGGGCACCGGCAAGACGCTGCTGGCGCGTGCCATCGCCGGCGAGGCCAAGGTGCCGTTCTTCACCATCTCCGGCTCCGACTTCGTCGAGATGTTCGTGGGCGTCGGCGCCTCGCGCGTGCGCGACATGTTCGAGCAGGCGAAGAAGCACGCTCCGTGCATCATCTTCATCGACGAGATCGATGCCGTGGGCCGCCATCGCGGCGCGGGCCTCGGGGGCGGACATGACGAGCGCGAGCAGACGCTGAATCAGCTGCTGGTCGAGATGGACGGCTTCGAAGGGAACGAAGGCATCATCGTCATCGCCGCCACCAACCGGCCGGACGTGCTCGATCCGGCGCTGCTGCGACCGGGCCGCTTCGACCGCCAGGTGGTCGTGCCGCTGCCCGACGTGCGCGGCCGCGAGCAGATCCTGCGCGTGCACATGCGGCGCGTGCCGCTCGCCGACGACGTGAAGCCCGCGCTGATCGCGCGCGGCACGCCGGGATTCTCGGGCGCGGACCTCGCCAACCTGGTGAACGAGGCGGCGCTGTTCGCCGCGCGCGCCAACAAGCGCATCGTCGGCATGGACGAGTTCGAGAAGGCCAAGGACAAGATCATGATGGGCGCCGAGCGGCGCTCGATGGTGATGAGCGAGGCCGAGAAGAAGATGACGGCCTATCACGAGGCCGGGCACGCCATCGTCGGCATGACGGTGCCGGAGCACGACCCGGTGTACAAGGTGACCATCATCCCGCGCGGCCGCGCGCTCGGGGTGACGCAGTTTCTGCCCGAGCAGGACCGCTACAGCTTCTCCAAGCGCCGTCTCGAGAGCGCCATCGCGACGCTCTTCGGCGGACGCATCGCGGAAGAGCTGATCTTCGGCCCCGAGTCGGTCACGACCGGCGCCTCCAACGACATCGAGCGCGCCACCGAGCTGGCCCGCAACATGGTCACCAAGTGGGGTCTGTCGGACAAGCTCGGTCCGCTCACCTACTCGGAGGAGACCGGGGAAGTGTTCCTCGG
>JASHVF010000064.1 GCA_030039615.1 Gammaproteobacteria bacterium
GACGAGGGGCTGAAGGAGGCGTTCGCCTTCCCGGGCTTCGTACCGGCCTACATCCGCCCGCTCTTCTGCCGCGGCATGGGCCCGTTCCGCTGGGCGGCGCTCTCCGGGGACCCGGAGGACATCTATCGCACCGACCAGCGAGTGCGCGAGCTCCTGCCGGATGATCAGCACCTGCACCACTGGCTCGACATGGCGCGCGAGCGCATCCGGTTCCAGGGGCTGCCGGCGCGCATCTGCTGGGTGGGACTTGGCGACCGCCACCGGCTCGGCCTCGCCTTCAACGAGATGGTGGCGCGCGGGGAACTCAAGGCTCCGGTGGTCATCGGGCGCGACCACCTCGACTCCGGCTCGGTCGCAAGCCCCAATCGCGAGACCGAGGCGATGCGCGACGGCTCGGACGCGGTGGCCGACTGGCCGCTCCTGAACGCACTCCTCAACACGGCTTCAGGTGCCACCTGGGTGTCGATCCATCACGGCGGCGGCGTCGGCATGGGCTACTCGCAGCACGCAGGCGTCGTGATCGTGTGCGACGGCACGCCGGCCGCCGCCCGGCGCATCGAGCGCGTGCTGTGGAACGATCCGGCCACGGGCGTCATGCGCCACGCGGATGCCGGCTACGAGGAGGCGATCGCCTGCGCGCGTGAGCGCGGCCTCGACCTGCCGTTCCTCGCCAGCGGGCGCTGAGCGGCTTTCAGTGCCCGAGGCGCTCAGGGTCTGGCGCAACGCGCGGCTCGCGACCTGCGACGCGGCGCTCGGCACCATCGCGCGCGGGGCGCTCATCACCCGCGGCGGCCACATCGAGTGGGTGGGAGAGGAGTCGGCGCTGGGCGGCGCACTGGCCGCGGCGGGCGCCGCCGGAGCGTCGCCCGAGGAGCACGACCTCGGCGGCGCCTGGGTGACGCCGGGACTCATCGACTGCCACACGCACCTGGTGTTCGCCGGCAACCGCGCCGACGAGTATGCCGAGCGGCTGCGCGGCAGGAGCTACGCGGAGATCGCGCGCGCCGGCGGCGGCATTCTCTCCACCGTGCGCGCGGTGCGCGCCGCGAGCGAGCAGCAGCTCTTCGACGAGAGCGCGCCACGCCTCGCAGCGCTCACCGCCGAGGGCGTGACGACGCTCGAGATCAAGTCCGGCTACGGTCTCACGCTCGCGGACGAGGCGAAGATGCTGCGCGTGGCGCGCCAGCTGGGACGCGCCTTCCCGCTGACGGTGCGCACCACCTTCCTCGCCGCCCACACGGTGCCGCCCGAGTATCAGGGCCGCGCCGATGCCTACGTCGCCACAATCGCGGACGAGTGGCTGCCGGCGCTCGCCGCCGACGGCCTGGTCGACGCGGTGGACGTGTTCTGCGAGTCGATCGCCTTCAGCGTCGCGCAGGCGCAGCGGCTCTACGCCGCGGCGCGCGCGCTCGGCATTCCCGTCAAGATGCACGCCGAGCAGCTCACCAATATGGGCGGCACGCTCCTGGCCGCCTCGCAGCGCGCGCTCTCGAGCGATCACCTGGAGTACGCCGGCGAGGCCGAGGCCGCCGCGCTCGCGCGCTCGGGCACCGTGGCGGTGCTGCTGCCGGTCGCGTACTACTGCCTCGGCGAGGCGCGCAAGCCGCCCGTCGCGGCGCTGCGCGCCGCGGGCGCGGCGCTGGCCGTGGCGAGTGACTGCAACCCCGGATCGGCCCCCGGAACATCGCTGCTGCTCGCGATGAGCATGGCGACGCGGCTCTTCGGACTCACCGCGCAGGAGGCGCTGCTCGGCGTCACGCGCCACGCCGCGCAGGCGCTCGGGCTCGCCGCCGAGCGCGGCGTGCTCGCGCCAGGCAAGACCGCCGACTTCGTCGTGTGGAACGTGCGCTCGGTGGAGGAGCTCAGCTACTGGATTGGTTTCAACCCCCGCCGGACCGTGGTCCGCGCGGCCGAGGTGCTCAGATGGCCGAACACGAACCCCTGAAACTCGGCGCGCGGGCGCTGAAGCTGGCGGAGCTGCGCCACGTCTACGAGCACCCGCTCAGCGTGGCGCTCGATCCCGGGGCGCTCGGCGCGGTCGCCGCGGCACATACCGCGACCATGCGCCTGGCGGCGGCGGAGGCACCCGCCTACGGCATCAACACCGGCTTTGGGCTCCTCGCCCAGACGCGCATCCCGAGCGCGCAGCGCGCGCTGCTGCAGCGGAACATCATCCTCTCGCACAGCTGTGGGGTCGGTCCGCTGCTCGATGACGCGGTGGTGCGCCTCACCCTGGTGCTCAAGCTCTCGAGCCTGCTGCAGGGATTCTCCGGAGTGAGCGCGGAGCTGGTGCGCTTCCTCGAGCGGCTCATCAATGCAGGGCTCCTTCCCTGCGTGCCGGCGCAGGGGTCGGTCGGCGCCTCGGGCGACCTGGCGCCGCTCGCGCACCTGTCGCTCGCCGTGCTCGGCCTGGGGGAGATCCGCCGCCACGGCGAGCTGCTGCCGGCGGCCGAGGCGCTGGCGCAGGAGGGCCTCGCCCCGCTCACGCTCGGTCCGAAGGAAGGGCTCGCGCTCCTGAACGGCACCCAGGTGTCGACCGCGCTCGCGCTCGCGGGCCTGTTCGAGCTCGAGACGGCGTTCGCCGCCGCGGTGGTGAGTGGCGCGCTCTCGGTGGA
>JASHVF010000065.1 GCA_030039615.1 Gammaproteobacteria bacterium
GGCACCGCGAGGTGCACGCGCGCGGCCTCCACCGGGCGCAGGCTCGAGATGGTGCGCGCCAGCTCGGTCTCGAGCGCGTGCTGGTAGCGGGCGCTCTCGACGAACTGGCTGACGCCGAAGCCGGGATCCTTATCGAGCGCGGCGAAGCCGCCGCCGCTCTCGGGCAGTCCCTGGCCCGCGAGCTTGAGGCGTGCATCGGTGAGGCGCTCGCTCGCGACCTCGATGGCGTTCGAGCCCGGCTGCAGGCGGTAGGGGATCTGCGCCGCATCGAGCGCCTGGGTGATCTGCGCCTCGTCCTCGGTGCTCAGGTTTGCGTAGAGGAGGCTGTAGCTCGGCCCGCGCCACCAGAGCGCAATCGAGAGCCCCACCGCGACCGCGGCCGCAACTCCTACGAGCAGCAGCAGCGGCCGCAGGCCCCCGGGAAAGCCGCCGGGCGCGGCGCTGGCGACCGTGCTCGCTTCAGCGGCCACGGCGGACACCCCGGCCGGCGCGCGGCGCGGTCGCTGCGTTTCGCATCATCGGCGTTCTCATAAGGACATGTTCATGATGTCTTGGTAGGCGCTGATCAGGCGATTGCGCACCTCGTTGAGCGCGCGGAACGAGACGCTGGCCTTCTGCATCTCGAGCATCACCTGCGGCAGCTCGACTCCGGGCGTGCCGCGCTCGAAGGCGTCCGCCAGCTGACCGGCGCGCTGCTGCTGCGTATTCACCTGGTCGATCCCGGCGCGCAGGATGTTGGCAAACTCGCTCACCCCGCCGGTCGCGGGCTTCTGCGCCGCGGAGGGACTCGCGGGCTGCAGCTACGCCGACAGCGAGCGGATCTGCGCCAGTACCCGGTCGATCTCCATCTGACTCATGGGTGCGTACTCCTCAGGCGACCGGCACTTCGATGCCGGCTTCGCGCAGGCGGGCGAGCTTGTAGCGCAGCGTGCGGGCGCTGATGCCGAGCGTCTCGGCGGCCTCGCGCCGGCTGCCGTTGCCGGCGCGCAGCGCGTTCAAGATCAGGTCGCGCTCGCGCTCATCGAGCGAGGCGGCGAGCGAGGCGGGCGGCGCGGCCGCCGCGCGCGCCTCGGGGCTGCCTTCGTTGGCGAGCTCGAACTGCACGTGTTCGGGGCGGATCACCGGTCCGTTGAGCAGGATCAGCGCGCGCTGCAGCAGGTTGTCGAGCTCGCGCACGTTTCCCGGCCACGGATAAGTGAGCAGCAGATGCGCGGCTTCGGCACTCAGGGCCGGGATCGGCGCGCCGGGGCGGCAGCGGTTACCGAGCAGCTGCATGGCGAGCGGCAGCACGTCGTCGCGCCGCGCGCGCAGCGGCGCGAGCGCCAGCGGGAACACGTTGAGACGATAGTAGAGGTCTTCGCGAAAGCGGCCCGCGGCGACTTCCTCGCGCAGCCGGCGGTTGGTGGTCGCGAGCACGCGCACGTCGAGCGCCACCGGGCCGCGGCCCCCCAGACGCTCGACCTCGCGCTCCTGCAGCACGCGCAGCAGCTTCGCCTGCAGCCCGAGCGGCATCTCGGTCACCTCATCGAGCAGCAGCGTGCCGCCCTGCGCCTGCTCGAACTTGCCCGGGTGGCTCGAGTGCGCGCCGGTGAAGGCGCCGCGCTCGTAGCCGAACAGCATCGCCTCGAGCATGTTCTCGGGGATCGCCGCGCAGTTGACCGCGACGAAGGGCGCGGCGCTGCGCGGGGACCTGCGGTGGATGAAGCGCGCCAGCACTTCCTTGCCGGTGCCCGACTCGCCGACGATCAGCACGGTGCATTCCGTTGCCGCGACGCGCTGCGCGAGCTCGAGCAGGCGGCGCGAGTTTGCCGCGCAGGCGACCGGCTCGGCCTCAGGGCGCACGGCCCTGTCAGAGGCGGTCTGGGGTTCGATTCCGTTCTCGCTCATCTCGTACCTTTCGCGCACCTCGGCGGTGCGGACAGGGGGAGAAGTGCAAGAGCCGTGCCTGGAAAGGGGCGGGAATTTGCCGAGTGAGTCACAAAGGCGGCAGGGGCTTGCCGCCGGAAGCGTCAATCTTCCGTCAGCGACTCCGCCGTGCCGATGCCGAGCTTGCGCAGCTTCTCGACCAGCGTGGTCCGGCGCAGGTTGAGGAGCCGCGCGGCGTGGGCCACGGTGCCGTTGGCCTGCGCGAGCGCCTGCTCGATGAGCCGCCGCTCGATCGCGGTGAGATAGGCGCGCAGGTCGAGACCCTCGGCGGGCAACTGCACCTCGGGAGCGGCCAGGCCGCTCGCGGCGGCCGCCGCCGCGTCCACGCCTTCGACCTCGAGGGCCGCGACGTCGCCGTTCTCGAGCACCTGGATCACGGCGGCATCGCTCAGCGGCTCGGTGCCGACGACGATCGCATCGGCCGACTCGGACATGGCGGCGAGTCCGCCCGCAGCGTCGAGGATCGGCGTCTCATCGGTCCAGTCCGCCGGCTGGTAGCGCGGCGGCAGATCGCGGATCTCCACCACGCGGCCCGCGCACACGATCGAGAGCCGCTCGATGAGATTGGCGAGCTCGCGCACGTTGCCGGTCCAGGAGCAGCGGGCGAGGGCGGCGAGCGTCGCGGCCGGGAGCTGCACCCGGCCGCGGCCCTCGGCGACGTTCTGCGCGATGAATTCGTGCACCAGCATCGGCAGGTCCTCGAGCCGTGCGCGCAGCGGGGGCATGTCGATGGGGAAGACGTTGAGGCGATGGTACAGGTCCTCGCGGAAGCTGCCGCGCGCGATCGACTCCTCGAGATTGCGGTGCGTGGCGGCGATGATGCGCACGTTGCAGGGCACGGTCACGTGGTTGCCGACGCGCTCGAAGACGCGCTCCTGCAGCACGCGCAGGAGCTTCACCTGCATGGCGACGCTCATGTCGCCGATCTCGTCCAGAAACAGCGTCCCGCCCTCGGCGATCTCGAAGCGCCCCTTGCGCGCGGTGATCGCGCCGGTGAAGGAGCCCTTCTCGTGGCCGAACAGCTCCGACTCGAGCAGGTCGCCCGGGATCGCGCCGCAGTTGACCGCCACGAACGGACGGTTACGGCGCGGGCTGAGCTCATGGATGGTGCGCGCCGCGACTTCCTTGCCGGTGCCGGACTCACCGAGCAGCAGCACGGTCGAGTCGTGCGCGGCCACCTGGCGGATGAGCGTGGTGATCCTCTTGATGGCGAGCGAGTTGCCGCTCAGCATGCGCGACGGACGCAGTTCGCGCGAGGTTATGTTGACTGACTGGGAGGGTCCCGGTGTGCCGGTGAATGAACCCGCGAGTGCTTCTGCCGCGACCATTCTTCTTTCCACCTGTCCCTGTGAGTCCGTGGCCTGCCTGCAGGTGCACGGGAGTCTGCCTTGACCTCAACGATTGTTATGTTGCTGGAAGCAATGTTGGGAATACTGTGAAGCGGTCTGATGTTTGCGAAAAGAGACAGCGGACCTGCGTGACCCGGGTCACGCACTCACGGTCTCGCCCGTCAGGCGCCGCGGCGCGGATTGCGCGCGCCGGCGACCTGGCGCCGATGGCGCCGGAAGCAGAGCTTCTCGAGGAGATCGGCGACCGGCTCGCCGACCGGCACGAAGCGCACCTTGACATGACCGTCCGGGCTCACGCTGGTGACGCGCCCCGGCAGGCGCAGCGGCTCGGCGAGCGCATCGTGCAGGTAGATCTCGGCGATGCCCTGCGCGCCCGCCTCGGGCAGCGGGCTGGCGCTCCTCCAGACGACGCCCTGCGCGTTGAAGCGCACCGGCACCGGCTGCGGGCGCGGGCGGCTGGTGGCGAGCACCTGGCCGACCAGATCGAGCAGCAGGTTGATCTTCAGCTCGATGCGCAAGAGGTCAGCGGCACTCGGGGAATTCTCGTCCGGCTTCTCGACCGCCACGGGACCTAACTGATCGAGCGCCTCGCGCGCCTGCAGGAGGCGCGCGTTGCGCTCCATGTAGCCGGCGGCAACTTCCGGGTCTGCGGCCTGCGGCGTCGGGCGCCAGGCGAAGGAAAGCACGTCCTGGTAGGCCAGCTCATCGTAGAGCACGACGGTATCGGAGCCGTCGAACATGCGCACCTCCTGCACCGCCATGGCCGTGAAGCCCTATGCCTGTCGGGCCGGATCCCCGCGGGGGGCGGGGCTCGCGAGGGGTTGGATCACCCACGCGCGGCGGATCTCGCACAGAAGATCATACATGCGCTCGAGCGTTGCGACTCCCGTGGCGTCGCGGATCGAGCCCAGCTCGCGGCACATGTACTCGGTCAGGTCCGTGAGGCAGCCGATGATCTCGGCGTCACCGGCAGGAGCCAGCGCCTCGGGAAGC
>JASHVF010000066.1 GCA_030039615.1 Gammaproteobacteria bacterium
CACCCGTGGAATGTCGACTTCCCGCACCTGATGTTGCGCGCCAAGGCGCTGCGGGCGCGCTCCGGTGAGCTCACGGCGCGTGAGAAGCTGCTGGCCGCAACCGATGCTGTGGGCAGCATCGCCGGGATTCCGGTCGTGGCCGAGCTCGTCAACGCCGTAAACGCGAGTGCCGTGGGCCGCGCACTGCTCGAGAAGACCCTCGGCGTCGACCGCAGCGCCCCGCTGCCGAAGTACCACGCGCGCGCGGCCCGCGCGCGCCTCGCCGCGCTCGGTACCACGACGCGGCCCAAAGGCGCACCGGCGGCGCGCTCCACGGCGGACACCACCGGCCGCGTGGCGCTCTTCACGACCTGCTACGGCAACCGCAACGCGCCTCAGCTCGATGAGGACCTGGTCGCCGTCTTCAGCCACAACGGCATCGAAGTGACGCTGCTGCCGCGCGAGCGCTGCTGCGGCATGCCGCGCCTCGAGCTCGGCGACCTCGAAGGGGTCGCGCGGCTCAAGGAGCAGAATATCCCGCAGCTCGCGCAGGCGGTGGCCGCGGGCTTCGACGTCGTTGCGCCCATTCCCTCGTGCGTGCTGATGTTCAAGCAGGAGCTGCCCCTCATGTACCCCGAGGACCTGGCGGTGAAGCAGGTCGCCGAGCGCGTGTTCGACCCGTTCGAATATCTGATGCTGCGCCACCGCGCGGGGCTGCTGCGCACAGATTTCGCCCGCCCGCTCGGCAAGGTGAGCTATCACGTGCCCTGTCACCTGAGGGTGCAGAATCTCGGACTCAAGACCCGCGAAGCCCTGCAGCTCGTTCCGGGGACGACGGTCGAGGCGATCGAGCGCTGCTCGGGTCACGACGGCACCTATGGGCTGAAGCGGCGGTTCCGCGCCGCCTCGATGAAGATCGGCCGTCCGGTGGTGCAGCGCGTGGAGGCCGCGCACGCCGACCACTATTCGAGCGACTGTCCGATGGCGGGACGGCAGATCGAAAGCGGCCTCGAGGAGCCGCGCGCGCCCGAGCACCCGCTGACGCTGCTGCGCATGGCGTACGGACTGTGAAGCTCGCCGCCGCCGATCTCCTCAGCCTCGAGCAGTACGCCCGCGAACGGTCCGCGTTCCGCGACCGGGTGCTCGAGCACAAGCGCGCGCGGCAGCTTACGGTGGGACCAAACGCCACCTGGAGCTTCGAGGACCGCCTCACCGTGCAGTACCAGATCCAGGAGATGCTGCGCATCGAGCGGGTGTTCGAGCCCGCCGGCATCGCCGAGGAGCTCGCCGCCTACAACCCGCTGATTCCGGACGGCAGTAACTGGAAGGTGACGCTGCTCATCGAGTTTCCCGAGCCCGAGCAGCGGCGCGTGCAGCTCGCGCTCCTCAAGGGCGTCGAGACGCGCTGCTGGGTCGCGGTGGCCGGCCACGGGCGCGTGTTCGCGATCGCGGACGAGGATCTGCCGCGCGAGAATGCCGAGAAGACCTCGGCGGTGCATTTCCTACGCTTCGAGCTTGAGCCGGCGATGATCGCGGCGCTGCGCGCCGGCGCGGCGCTCGCCGCCGGCGTGGACCACGAGCACTACCGCCATGCCGTGGATCCGGTGCCGCAGGCGGTGCGCACGGCGCTGCTCCTGGATCTCGACTGACGGCCGCTGGCGACAGGGCCGGAAGGCGCCGCGCATTTGCTAAGATGCGCGCCGCCGAATGAGCCAGTCCTACACCGCTTCCGACATCGAGGTCCTCTCCGGCCTCGAGCCCGTCCGCCGCCGGCCGGGCATGTATACCCACACGCAGCGACCCAATCACCTCGCTCACGAGGTGATCGACAACAGCGTCGACGAGGCGATCGCCGGCTACTGCAAAGAGATCGACGTCGTCCTTTACAAGGACGGCTCGCTCGAGGTCGCGGACGATGGCCGCGGCATGCCGGTCGACATCCACCCGAAAGAGAAGGTGTCGGGCGCCGAGCTGATCCTCACACGGCTGCACGCCGGAGGAAAGTTCTCCGACAAGACCTACAAGTTCTCCGGCGGTCTGCACGGCGTCGGCGTCTCGGTGGTCAACGCTTTGTCGAAGCACCTCGAGTGCTGGATCAAGCGCGGCGGCAAGGAATACAACATCAGTTTCAAGGACGGAAAGATCGCTACCAAGCTGGAAGAGATCGGCACGGTGGGCGCGCGCAACACCGGCACCACCATCCGCTTCTGGCCGGATGCGAAGTTCTTCGACTCGGACAAGTTCTCGGTAGCGCAGTTGCAGCACACCCTCAAGGCCAAGGCGGTGCTGTGCCCCGGCCTCAAGGTCACCTTCAGGAACGAGGCCTCGGGCGAGAAGGACGAGTGGTTCTACACCGGCGACCTCGGTGCCTATCTGGTCGAGGAGCTGCAGAAGCACGAGCGCATCCCCGCCGAGCCCATCACCGGTACGCGCGCCGACGACAACGACGCGGTCGACTACGCGCTGTGCTGGGCGCCGGACGCCGAGACCTCGATCGGCGAGAGCTATGTGAACCTGATTCCGACGCCGGAGGGCGGCACGCACGTCAACGGGCTGCGCGCCGGCGTCGCGCAGGCGGTACGCGAGTTCTGCGAGTTCAGGAACCTCGTGCCGCGCGGCATCAAGCTGACGCCCGAGGATGTCTGGGACAA
>JASHVF010000067.1 GCA_030039615.1 Gammaproteobacteria bacterium
CCGCACCCGCAGCTTCACCGCCTGCCCCCGCGACGCCGGCCGGCGGCGGCGCAGGCGGGCGCTGAGCCCGCGGCCATGGAGGCACAGGCAATGGCACGGTTCGTGCAGCCTTTCCCCCGGAGTTCACCGCGCATGTCGGAAATCCGACTGCGCAGGGAATGTGAACCCGCTCACAGGAGCCTGAGAAGTGCATATGATCGAGATACCGCCCGTTGACCTGCTGCTCGCCGGTTGCGGCACGCTGCTGGTGTTCGCGTTCGCGCTCGCCGCGCTCGCCTTCGACGCCTGGCGGCGCGCGACGCGCCGCCAGAGCCAGCACATCGTCAACCACTCGCAGACGCTCGCGCAGCAGCTGAACGCGCTGGATGCGCGCGTCAACGCCACCACGACCGCGATCCGCCGCCTCGATGAGCGCATCGAGCGCCACCGCCAGCCCGGCACCACGCCGCTCGCCGGCGCGCCCGCGCCCGGCTACCAGATCGCCATCCGCCTGGCGCGCAGCGGCGCCTCGCGCGAGGAGCTCATGACGAGCTGCGGCCTGTCGCTCGGCGAAGCCGAGCTGGTGCGCCGTCTGCACGGCGCCGCGCAGCGCGTGGGGGTGTAACGTGGCCGCCGCAAAATCCAACACCGCCGCCGCGCAGGGTCCCGACGTCGCCTTCGAGTTCGTGCAGGCGCTCGCCGCCGAGCTCTCAGCCGGCGAGGTGGAGCTCCCCGGCTACCCGGCGGCCGTCGCCGGCATCCAGCAGATGCTCAACGACGACGACGTCGATATCTCGCGCGTGGTCACCGCCATCGGCAGCGAGCCGGCCATCGCCAGCCAGATCGTGCGCATGGCCAACTCGGCCGCGCTCAACCCGCGGCGTATTCCGGCCGCGGATCTGCGCGCCGCGATCACCCGCGTCGGGCTCAACACCGTGCGCACCGCCACCGTCGCCTTCGCCATGAGCCAGCTGCGCGTCGCTCCGGACCTCCAGGGTCTCGAGCGCGAGATCGAGGAGCTGTGGCAACGGAGCGTGCGCGTCGCCTCGCTCAGCCAGACGATCGCCAAGCGCCTGACGCAGCTCAACGCCGACGCCGCTATGCTCGCCGGGCTCCTGCAGGGTATCGGCCGGCTGTACATTCTGGCGCGCGCCAGCAAGCACGAGGCACTGTTCGCCGATGCCCAGGCCTACTCCCACGTGGTACAGACCTGGCACCTGCAGATCGCCGCCGCGCTGATCGAGAACTGGGGCTTCGCCTCGGACATCATCGAGGCGGTGCGCAGCTCCGAGGATCTGGAGCAGGACGTGCGCGGCCCGCTGACGCTCGCCGATGTGCTGGCGGTCGCGGCGCTGCTCGCCGACTACGCGGGCACGCCCGACACGCTCAAAGCCCTGGTGGGCGCCTCACGGCCTTTCCAGCGGCTGCAGCTCGACTTCGAGGCGTGCGAGAACTTCATGACCTCGACGGCCGAGGAAGTCGCGCAGCTGCGCGAGGTACTGTCGGTTTAAGGCCGCGGCCGGCCGGGAGCACGGAAGGCTCCCCGAGGGGCGAAGTAGAGACTCATCTACGTTGGGGTCGTTGAGGCCCTGAATCGGGCCTCCCGGGGGCAAAAGTAGACGGCTATCTACTTTGCTCGTTTGAGAACATCGCGCGCTGCCCCCTCAAACCGTGCCAAGTACGCGCCCGCTGGCGCTCGGCGCGCCGTAGCCCCGCGGACCGTAGGTGGCAGCGCGCGCGACGCGCCCGGTCAGCACCTGCAGCAGCTCCGAGACGCGCTTCATGCGCGCCGCGACCAGTACACCGTTGCGATCGTTGAGATCCCGGCAGCGCATCGCGCGCCCGACGCATTCGGCCAGGCGCGGCGCGAGCGCGCCCGCCGGATCGCACCAGCGGCGCAGCCGCTCGAGCCCGGCGCGGTCGGGTGTCTCACCGTGCAGCGTGCACAGGGAGCGGCGCTGCTCCTCGATGCGCGCCAGCGCTCCGAGGCGCTCCTGGCGCGCGCGGGTCGTGCGCTGCAGCGCCTCGGGCTCGCCCGTGCCGATCGTGTCGCGCTCCTGCTCGAGCAGCTGCTGCAGCTCGCTCAACAGCACGATCTCCTCGCCCAGCAGATCCGCCAGGTGCTCGCGGCACAGGCCGGCATCCATCGGTTAGCTCCCTTTCTTGCCGAGGCCGGCGAGGGCGTTTTCCATCTGCATGAGCTGCGTCGCGACGTGGTCGGAGTTGACCTGGTAGGTCCCCTGCTCGATCGCGCTCTGCAGCTGCGCCACCTTGGCCGAATCGACCGCCGGGGAGTCGCGCAGCGACTGCTCGAGGGAGGCGAGCTGGGTGGCGGTGTCGGTGATGTGGACCTCCCCCGTGGAGGGGGCAGGCGCGGCGTTGCCGCCGCCTGAGACGACGTCGCGCGTCGGGGCCGCCGCATTGGTGCGGCCTGCCGTGACGCTCGTCGTCAAGTCATTGATCTTGTTGGACACGGGAACACTCCTGGGGCATCTGGTGCCTTTAACGGCACCTCCGCAAAAAACTTTAGGGTGTGATTTCGATCACTCCGCTCGCATCGACCACCCCCTCGACGATCTTGAGGGAGGCGAGATTCTGCACCCGCACGAGCGCGCCTTCACGCCCGTCCTGAAGCACCTTGCCGGCGGCGCGTACGCTGATCCCGGGGGCGGAGGCGACCAGCGTCACTTCCTGGCCCTGGTGAACGATGAGATCGGCCAGCAGCGCATCCGAGGTGAGCGCGGTACCGGCGGGCAGCGGACGCGCGAGCGTGTGATGCTCGAGAGATGCGACGTCGGTCACAAACCCCAGCGCGAGCCCCGGGACCCGCCGGCTCTGCGGCGTGACCTGCGCCGCCTCGAGGCGCGCGCCGCGCGGCTGACTCTCCTTGAGAACCAGCACGCTGATGTCGGACTGGATGTTGACCGGCACATAGACCGCCCAGGGAGATCCCGGCGCGCTGCAGCTCACCCGGACGGCGACGCGTGCGCCGAGCTCGGCATGGGCGGGGAGCGCCGCCGCCAGCGCCGCGGGGCAGCGCACCAGGTGCAGCCGCGGATCGAGGTCCGCGGCCGTCACGTGCACCGGGTAGGCGACATCGCGCAGCTCGGCGCGAATCAGTCCCTCGGCCGCAGCCTGCAGGCGCTCGATGTGCTCGAGCCCGCCGCCGCCGGCGCCTTCCGCCGCCGCGACTCCGAGCACGAGCATTGCAGAGGAGAGAGCTGCGCCGGCGGCACAGCGCCGGAATATCGACGTCCTGAGGATCCTCATGACAGAGGCTGTGCAAGCGGCGCGCCAGCGCGGTAAGCGCCAACCGGCAGTCGCCAAGGCGGCCGCGCGCGCTGCCGGGCGGCAAGCGCTTGCCGCCCCGGCGTGACGCCGTTCACCCAATTGCGCCCGCGGGCGCCCGGCGGCCGGCGTGCGGCCCCCGCGCGGGCCGCGCGCCAACCCTGGCACGCGTCTTGCTTCGTCACACCCAGGTTCAGTTTACGTCGGAAGTCCGTCATGTCGCTCAATCTCGATACCTATCTCGGTGTCGACCAGGACGCACTCAAGCTGTACGGGCAGCGTACCGCGGTGCTGGCGAACAACATCGCCAACGCGGACACGCCGAACTACAAGGCGCAGGACATCGACTTTCGCGCCGTGCTGTCGGCGACCGCGGGCGCGGGCGGCAGCTCGGGCGGCGGCTCGCTCGCTCTCACGACCACCAACGGCGCCCACGTGAGTGGCAGCAGCGCCACGGCCGGAACCGGCGCGACCCCCGGCCTCAAGTACCGTACGCCGCTCGCCCCCTCGCTCGATGGCAACACCGTCGACGTGCAGCTGGAGCAGGCGGCGTTCGCCGACAACACGGTGCGCTACCAGGCGGCGCTCAGCTTTCTCTCCGGCAAGTTCAAGGAGCTCATGACGGCCATCACCGGCCAGTCGTAAGCGTCCGCGCAGGAACTCACGCATGTCATCCTTCAAGATATTCGAGATCGCCGGCGCGGGGCTCTCCGCGCAGTCGGTGCGTCTCAACACCGTGGCGAGCAACCTCGCCAACGCCGACAGCGTGAGCGGCGACCCCTCCACCGTCTACAAGGCGCGCCATCCGGTCTTCCAGGCGGTGCACGCCGCGGTCGGCTCGGCCGCCACCGCCGCGCAGCAGCAGAGCGGCGCCACGGTGCGCGTCGCCGGCATCGTCGAGAGCCAGGCGGCTCCCACGGTGCGCAACGATCCAGGCAACCCGCTGGCCGATGCGGACGGGAACGTCTACGCGCCCAACGTCAACGTCATCGAGGAGATGACCGACATGATCTCCGCCTCGCGCGCCTACCAGAACGACGTCGAGGTCATGAGCACCGCCCGCGACCTGATGCTCGCCACCCTCAAACTCGGCGACTGATAAGGAACCCCCATGTCCGCCACCACCCTTCCGATCGGCAGCGTGCTCTCGACGCCCCACAGCTACAGCACCAGCCGCTCGAGCTCGAGCGCCGCCAGCAGCGGCTCCGCCGCGGCCGCCACCGGCACGACCGGCAGCACCGGCACGACCGGCAGCACCACCGGTACCACCGGTACCAGCGGTACCACCAGCGCTTCGAGCGTGCCGTCCAACCTGACGATCAATCAGACGCAGTTCCTGCAGCTGATCAGCACGCAGATGACCAACCAGGATCCGCTCAACCCGACCGATCCGACGCAGTTCCTGTCGCAGATCGAGGGGCTCTCCGAGGTGTCGAGCCTGCAGAGCCTGCAGAGCTCGATCTCCTCCCTGAGCTCGAGCCTGCAGGGCGCGCAGATCCTCAACGGCACCTCGCTCCTCGGGCACTCGGTGCTCGCTTCCGGCAACACCGCCGAGCTCACTTCCGGCGGCACGGTCTCGGGCGCGGTGACCGCGCCCACCGGCGCGAGCAGCCTCACCGTGTCGGTGAGCAACTCCTCGGGCACGCTGGTCGACTCCTTCAGCGTCTCGCCGGCCTCCTCCGGCTACACCGACTTCAGCTGGAACGGCGCGACCACCTCCGGCGCCACCGCGCCCGCCGGGCAGTACACCGTCAGCGTCAACGCCACGGTAGGCGCCAGCACCCAGGCGCTGAGTCCACTCATCTACAGCCAGGTGCAGAGCGTCACCATCGACCCGTCCACCAACGCTCTCGATCTCAACACGACCAACGGCACGATCCCGCTGAGCTCAGTGGTCAACGTGCAGTAGCCGCCGCTCAGCCAAAACTTTTACGGAGACTCCACCATGTCGTTCAACATCGCACTCACCGGTCTCAATGCCGCCAACGAGGATCTGTCGGTCACCTCCAACAACCTCGCCAACGCCGCCACCGTCGGCTTCAAGGGCTCGCGCACCGAGTTCGCGGACCTGTTCTCCTCCAACCAGGAGGGCTCCATCGCCAC
>JASHVF010000068.1 GCA_030039615.1 Gammaproteobacteria bacterium
CCCGTGGCGATACCATCATCGCCTTTGCGCTGCCGCCGGGTGCGGTGGCGGCGCGCGCGGGTAGCGGGCACTGATAGGATCGCCGCCGTATGTTGTATCTGATTCTGCTGTACGCCATCCAGGCTGCCCTGATCGTCCACGTCATCAGGACGGGGCGGAACTTCATATGGATCTGGGTGCTGGTGCTCTTGCCGTTCGGGATCGGCGCGCTCGCCTACCTGGCGGTGGAGATCCTTCCCGACCTGTTCCGCAGCCGCGCGGCGCAGCGCACCGCACGCGGCTTCAGGCGCGCCATGGATCCGGGGGCGACGCTGCGCCGCTACGAGAACGAGGCGCGCGTCACCGGCAACGTCGCGAGCCGCCAGCGCTACGCCGAGGAGCTCTGCCGTCACCAGCGCTACGACGAGGCGATCGCGCAGTACAGTCAGGCGCTCACCGGGCTCTACGAGCACGACCCGAACCTGATGCTCGGGCTCGCGCAGGCGCGCTTCGGCAAGGGCGACGCGCGCGCCGCGCGCGCCACGCTCGATGAGCTCATCGCCCGCAACCCGGACTTCCGCTCGCCGCCGGGACACCTGCTGTATGCGCGCTCTCTCGAGGCGGAGGGCAACGTGGCGAAGGCGCTGGAGGAGTACCGCGTGCTGGCGCCCGCCTACCCCGGCGCCGAGGCCTCGGTGCGCTATGCGCAGCTGCTCAAGGGGCAGGGCCAGCTCGCCGAGGCGCAACGCGTGGCGCGCGAGCTGCTCGAGCAGGCGCGCATCGCCCCGGCGCACTACCGCCGCGCGCAGCGTGAATGGCTGGACGCCGCGCGCGCCATCCTCTGAGGACCGCCCTGCCCGTGCGGGCTGCGCTCTTCAGACGATCGGGCTGAGAACGAGGCGTCCATAGGCGACGAATGCCATGCAGAGCCCCAGCACGGCGCTCAGGATCAAGGGCGTCGCCTCGCGGTACTGCACGTGCACCCAGACGAACACCAGACTCTCGATCGCCAGCAGCGCCGCGGCCAGCACCGTCAGCTGCGGCCGCCAGCGGAATGCGGCCGGCACGATCAGCCCGAGAGTGCATACGAGCTCGAGGATGCCGAGCGCCAGCCAGGCGGGCCGCGGCAACGCGCCGAAGGAGCGCACGTCGCGACTGATCTTCTCGAACATGAAGACCTTCATGACGCCCGAGGAGCCGTACAGCAGTGCCGCCAGCACCTGCAGAATCCACAACAGCATGTTCACGACGTGCCTCCCGTGTCGCTGCGGGCGAGCGGAATCTGCTGCGTGATGCAGTGGATGTTGCCACCGCCGAGGAGGATCTCGCGCGCCGGCACTCCGAGCACGCGCCGCCCCGGAAACGCCCGCTTGAGAATCGCCGCGGCGCGCCGGTCGGTGCGCGCATCGAGCAGCGGCATGACGATGCCGCGGTTGGCGATATAGAAGTTGACGTAGCTCGCGGCGAGGCGCTCGCCGGCGCGGCGCGGCCGCGTCCCCTCCGCGCGCACCACGCCGTCGGCTTCCTGCCGGGTCATCTTGAGCGGCCCGGGCATCGGCAGCCGCACGACCTCGAGCCTGCGGCCGCGCGCATCGCGCGCATCGCGCAGGCGCTGCCACGCGTCCTGAGAGCTGCGGTACTGCGGATCGCGGCGCTTGTCGGTCCACGTGAGGCATACGACTCCCGGACGCACGAAGCAGGCCAGGTTGTCGATGTGGCCGCCGGTCTCGTCGTTGAAGACCCCCTTGCCGAGCCAGATGAGCTGCGTGACGCCGAGATACTCGCGCAGCAGCGCTTCGATCTCGCGGCGCTTCAGGCGCGGGTTGCGGTCGGCATTGAGCACGCACTCCTCGGTGAGGAGCGCGCTGCCCTCGCCGTCGACGTGCAGCGCGCCGCCTTCGAGCACGAGCGGCGCGCGGTAGCGCTCGAGCCGCTCGATCTCGAGCACTTTGGGCGCCACCTGCTCGTCCTGGTCCCAGGGGAAGTACAGTCCGTCCTCGAGTCCGCCCCAGGCGTTGAAGTGCCAGTGGACGCCGCGCACCGCCCCGTCGGGGCCGGCGACGCAGGTGGGTCCCACGTCGCGCATCCAGGCGTCGTCGTGCGCCATCTCGACGAGCCGCACCGCCGCCGGCAGCAGGGCGCGTGCCGCCGCGTAATGCGCCGTCGACACGCCGACCGTGACCGGCTCGAAGCGCGCGATGGCGCCCGCCACCTGCGCGAAGGCGAGCTGCGCCGGGCGGGCGGCGTCGCGCCAGTTGTCGGGACGCTCGGGCCACAGCAGCCAGCAGCCCGCGTGCGGCGCGAACTCGGCCGGCATCGCGAAGCCGTCCGCCGCCGGCGTGCTCGCGAGGGTGCGCGTCATTGGCGCAGACGGCTGTTGCGGAATCCGTAGAGCGCGTAGATCGACATGCCGACGATGGTCCACACGAGCAGCCGCCACCAGGTGCCGTTCGACAGCGTCAAGGTCAACCCCAGGCACACCACCGTGCCGAGCGTGCAGGTGACCGGCGCCCACGGCACGCGAAACGGCCGCTGCACATCGGGTCGGGTGCGCCGCAGGACCAGCACCCCGAGGCACACCACGGCGAAGGCCAGCAGGATGCCGATGGAGACCAGGTCGGCGAGCACGTCGAGCGGGAAGATGCCGGCAATGATGGCCGCAAAGACTCCGGTCCAGAAGGTCGACACGTGCGGAGTCTTGAAGCGCGGGTGGCAGCGCGCCATCGCCGGCGGCAGCAGCCCGTCGTCGGCCATCGAGAGGAGAATGCGCGGCTGCCCGAGGAGCGAGGTCAGGATCACGGACGTCATGCCGGCGATGATGCCGATCTTGACCGGCCAGCCGAGCCAGGCGAGCTGCGGGTGGGCATCGAGGGCCACGGCGACCGGCGCGGCGACGTTCAGGTGCCGGTAGTTCACCATGCCGGTGAGCACGGTCGACATCGCCACGTACAGGATCGCGGAGATCGCGAGCGCGCCCAGAATGCCGAGCGGCACGTCGCGCTGCGGGTTGCGCGCCTCGAGCGCCATGGTGGAGGCGGTGTCGAACCCGACATAGGAGAAGAAGATGATGCCAGCGCCCTGCAGCACCCCGGTCCAGCCGAAGTGGCCGAAGCTGCCGGTGTTCGGCGGTATGTAGGGCCTGAAGTTCGCGGTGTCGACGTACTTCAGTCCCGCGATCACCACGATCACGATGATGGCGACCTTGAGTGTCACCATGATGGTGTTGGCGCGCGCCGACTCGCTCACGCCGACGTACAGCACCAGCGTGCAGGCGAGCACGATGAGGATCGCCGGCACGTTGATGATGGCGCCGGTGGCGATCAGGCGATCGTTGGCGTCGACGCCGAGCGGCGCGTTCACCAGGGCCTCCGGCAGGTGGATGTGCGCGTCGTTGAGCAGGCTCACCACGTACGCCGACCAGCTCACCGCCACCGTGGATGCCGAGATCGCGTACTCGAGCAAGAGGTTCCAGCCGATGAACCAGGCGAGTGCCTCGCCGAGCGTCGCGTAGGTATAGCGATAGGCGCTGCCCGGCACCGGCAGGAACGCCGCGAACTCCGAGTAGCACAGCGCCGCCAGCATGCTGCCGAAGGCGGCGATCGCGAGCGCCAGCGTGATCGCGGGACCTGTCTGGTTGGCGGCCACCTGGCCGGTGAGCACGAAGATGCCGGTGCCGATGGTCGCGCCGAGGCCGATGGCGGTCAGCGCCCCCGGACCCAGCACCTGCTTCAGGCGGCTCTTGCCGCCGCCTTCGGCGGGATCGATGGGCCGTACCGCACACATTTCCTTGAGCAGCGACGGCCGCGCGCCCGCGGCGCCGCTCTTATTCATAGTGTTCGACATTCTCGCTCCGCGCGACCCCCGGCAAGCCGCAGCCGCGGCTGAGTCTCTCACACGCGCGCCCCGCTCGGCACGCGGTCCTGCCCGCGGAACGCCTGTGCTAGCATTTCGCGCCCGGCGCCGCGGCAGGCAGCCGGCGCCGCCGAAGGAGAGCCTCCGCCATGTCAACGGCCCCGAGTCCCAAGGTCGCGCCTCCCGCCGGGGGGGCAAAGATAGCGATCGCGAACGGCAAGCTCGCCGTGCCCGACAACCCGATCATTCCCTTCATCGAAGGGGACGGCACGGGGCCGGACATCTGGCGCGCCAGCGTACGCGTCATGGACGCCGCGGTGGCGAGCGCCTACGGCGGCAAGCGCCGCATCCACTGGATGGAGGTGTACGCCGGCGAGAAGGCCAACAAGCTCTTCAACACCTGGCTGCCGGATGAGACCGTGGCGGCCTGCCGCGAGTACCTGGTGTCGATCAAGGGCCCGCTCACCACGCCGGTCGGCGGCGGCATCCGCTCGCTCAACGTCGCGCTGCGGCAGATGCTCGACCTCTACGTGTGCCTGCGCCCGGTGCGCTGGTTCAAGGGCGTGCCCTCCCCGGTCAAGCACCCCGAAAAGGTCGACATGGTGATCTTTCGCGAGAACACCGAGGACATCTACGCCGGCATCGAGTTCGAGTCGGGGAGCGCCGATAACCAGAAGTTCCTCGAGCTGTTCCGCCAGGCCTT
>JASHVF010000069.1 GCA_030039615.1 Gammaproteobacteria bacterium
ATGATCCGCCTGGCGAGGTGGCGCTCCCCCGCCGGCACCCGATCGAGGCCGCAGAGGCCGAAGCTGGCCGTCACCGCAACTTTCCTGGCCTCGATCTTGAAGGGCTCGCGACTCACCCCGTCGCGGAGCTTGCGTGCCACTCCGAGCGCCCCCTCGTACGGCGTTTCCGGCAGCACGATCGCAAACTCCTCACCGCCGATGCGCGCGACCCAATCGATACCGCGCCGCAGGGCCTGCTGCAGGCGCGGCCCGAACTGCCGCAACACCTCATCGCCGCCGGGATGCCCGAGCGCCTCGTTGACCTTGCTGAAATGATCGATGTCGCAAAGGATCAGCGACAGCGCATGGCCATAGCGCGCCGCGCGCGCCACCTCGCGCGGGAAGTGCTTGCCGAAGAAGCGCCGGCTCGAGACGCGGGTCAGGTCGTCCGTGGCTGACAGTGCGCGGTTCTCGGCGAGCGTGATGCGCAGCACGCTCTCGAGCTCGGCGATCCGCCGCGCGCTCGCGAGCCGCGCGTCGAGCTCACGGTCGGATACGTGGCGCCCGACGCATTGATCGGCGCCGGCGACGAGGCCGGCTTCGCGCTCGCTCGCCTCATCGAGCTCGGCTACATAGAGGATGAAGGGCGCGCGCGTATCGCCCCGCGCCCGCAGCTTGCGCACCATCTCGAGGCTGTCGGTGATGACGACCGGGCGAAACTCCTGGGCCGTCAGCGCGAGTGCCTGAGTCTCATGCTCGACGACTTCGACGTCGAGAATGTCAGCGGTGATGCGCTGCTCGATTTCGCGCCGCAGCTGGGGGTCCTGGCAGACGAGCAGCGCTTTCGGCGGCGGCAGCACGCGTGCCATGACGGCGATCGTTGCCGCCGTGGTTCCTTCGTGAGGCACGGGCGGCTGCGCCGCGCGGCGCTCGAGAACCCGCTGCACGAGGGTCGTCTGTCCGCCGCCTGTCCGCATGCGCTCTCTCCGCGTCACCCGAGTTGCCTGGCGCAAAGCCTAACCGCGCCACGATGGCCCTTCCGGCGGGGTTTGGCAACTCATCCGGCTGTCGGTCGAACCACTGCCGCCGCAGGAGCGAGGTGGCGCTAGCCCGTTCGGGGGATTCGCGCATCGATCGGTGGGAAGGACGGCGCTCCATCGGTCGTCGATGTCCGCACCATTCACTTTTATGAAAGACATCATCTTCCGGAAGACCGATTGTTGACGGCCTGCTCAGCGCCTACTGTTCGGCGTGTTGGAACGGTTAGGAACAAGGCCTGGAAGGATACCTGTCATGCTTGCGCGTATCGGCTGGATAACCCGTCTCGGCGGCCCGATTCGCGGGCTCGGCCCGTACGCGGCGATCGAGCTGCTCGTTCCAGGCGGCAGTCTGATCGTGCTGTCGCTGCTGGCCTTCCGGCACCGTGCGTGGCTCATCGCACAGCTGCGCCGCAGGCTGGCGACGTTTGCGGCGCTCATCCCCCATGCGCCTTCGAGCGCGACTTCGAGGTGAGTGAGGTACCTGCGAATGACCCGCCGAAACAGAGAGATCGCAGCAGCAAGGATGAGTATGACCCGAGGCGCGGTCGTCGACTACAGCGCCGCCCGGGAACGGGCGATCCGTTGGCTGGGAGACCGATATCTTCTGGCCAGACCGATCAACGCGAGCCGCTACAGCCGGCCGAAGCTGGCGTCTGGGGTCGCGCCCGCGGCGCGGCCGTGAGTGTCGGGCGGAAAGACTCGGCAACAAGATGACAAGGTTGGCAATGTGCAATGACAGCCTGGTGACGTTTGCTAACACGAGATGCTGGATCCACGCTGTCGGCGTTGTTTCCAACATCGCTCTCAAATACAGTGAAGTCGTGGATAATTCCGTTGCCCGCTCTGCGCAACGCAGTTGCCACGCAAACGGTCGCAATGCTCTCCCCCCAGCAGCGACCGTTTCTCCCTCGGCCGGAAGGGAACTCTCCCTTCCGGTCGCTTTTATCCGACGTGCCTCGATGCAAAAGGCTAGGCGGCGGCTGGGAGCAGCACGGTCCCGCAGTACGATGAGCAGCACGCAGCTGACCCTTTCGGGGCGGTGCGGAGCATCACCATGACCGAGAGGAACCGCAGCTTCGGCGCCGCGCTGGGCATCGTCGTGGTGCTGATCGCCCTCGCCGCGCTGGCCGCCGTATTTGCGCCGTAGGAGCGCAGTTACGCCGAACTCGAGCGCGGACGTTACTTCGGGGCTTGAGGGGATCGTGGCGTTGCGGAGCCGTCGTCGAGCTGCACCGTCCAACTGACAGGTGCGTCGGTGCGCAGCGAAGAGCGCACGCTGCAGTACTTGGTGACGGAGAGCTCGACCGCACGGGCCGCTTTCTCGGGCGTCGTGCCTGGCGCCAGGATCGTGAAATGCAGCACCGCCGAGGCAAGTCGCCTCGGAGTGGACTCGACCCGCTGCGCATCGACGCGCACGTGCAGGGAGTCCACGGGAGTGCGCTGCTTCCTGAGGATCGTGACCACATCCGTCGCCGCGCAGGTCGCGATGGCCACGAGCAACATATCGAAGGGGCTCGGCGCCGAGCCGCCGTCCCCATCGATCCTGACGTTGCGACCCGCGCCCCGACCTCCCTCGAATTCGAGTCCGCGGACCCAGCGCACTTC
>JASHVF010000070.1 GCA_030039615.1 Gammaproteobacteria bacterium
AATTGACGCCCGCCGTGAGGTCCTCGACCTCGAGGTGGCCCCAGTCGGCGAGGATGCTGTAGGCGAACCTGGCTCCCCGGCCCGCACCGCCGCGGTAGTTGATCGCCAGCACGACGTAGCCGTGGGTCGCGAACAGCTGCCGCTCGAGCTGCGGCCCGTAGCTGTCGAGCTCGAGCGAGTGATCGTCCTGACCATTGGGTCCGCCGTGGATCCACACGATGGTCGGGTAGCGCTGCCCGCGCACGTAGTCCGCGGGCTTGACGATCTGGCCGTGGATCTGCGTGCCGTCACGGCTCGCAAAGGCGATGTCCTCGACCGTGCCGAGCGACAGCTCGGCGAACAGCGCCTGGTTGTGCGCGCTGAGCGGCCGCAGCTTGCCCGCCTCCAGCGCGTACACCTCGAAGGGTGCGTGGTCGTCGGAGGCCAGCACGGCCGTGTGTCCCGCCTCGCTCACCAGCTCGTTGACGACGATCGGGCCCGCGAGGCGCTCGATCGCGCCGTCGGCGAGCCGCAGCTGCGCCGGATACTGCTCGCCGTCGTCCTCCACCGCGAATTCGATGGCGGCGCCGTCGGCGCTGAACTGCGGCGCGAGCACCGCGCGGTCGAGGCCGGCGGTGAGCACGCGCTCGTGGCCCGAGGCGACGTCGGCGAGCGCCAGCACATCGTTGAAGTAGGAGTTGTACCTGAGCTCCGCACCCTTGAGGAACGCAAGCTGCCGGCCGTCCGGGCTCCACTCGAGCTTCTGGTGATTGGGCGACCAGGTCGTGAGCAGCCGCCTGGGTCTCGCGCCCGGCTCCAGCGCCACGAGCTCGATATCATCGCGTCCGGAGCCGCTGCGATTGACGACGTCGTTGCTGACGAAGGCGAGCGTGCGGCCATCGGGCGAGAAGGCCGGCAGCGACTCGGCGCGGTCGGCCTCGGTGAGCAGCGCCTGGCAGCCGCCGCTCGCGACATCCAGCAGGCACAGCTGCGAGCGCGTCGCCGCGGTCAGATACCCGTCGCGGTCCTGCTTGAAGTGATAGGCGTCGATCACCAGCGGCCGCGGCCGGTGCGCCGCGGCGTCCTCCTGCGCCGCGCCCTCGCCCGCGCGCGTCACCAGCACGGCGTGCGTGCCGTCCGGCGACCACTCGTAGCTCACCACCTCGCCGCTGACGTGCGAGAGCTGCCGCGGCTCGCCGCCGCGCCGATCGAGCGCCCAGAGCTGCGTGCTGCTGCCCGCCGGCCGCGCCGAGAGAAAGCTCACATAGCGCCCGTCGGGGGAGAAGCGCGGGTCGCTCACGCTCTCGCCATGGGTCAACTCGAGGCTCTCCTTGCCGCTCCAGTCGGCGAGCCACAGGTCCGTGCGGCTCTCGTCCGAGTCTTTGTCATAACTCCTGACGAGATACGCGAGCGCGCTGCCGTCGGCCGCCATGTGGATGTCGGAAGCCTCCTTGAAGCGGTACCAGTCGTCGGGACTCAGCGGACGTCCGCCGTAGGCGGCGAACGGCACCAGACCGAGGAGGAGGGCGGTGAGCGCGGGACGCTTCACATGCATGGGCGGTCCGTGAATGGAGCGCGCCAGTGGCGCGCGGAGCGGCGAGTGTAGCCTGAGGAGGCCGCCGCGGGGCAAACTGGCGGCGCCGACGCATCGATGAGCACACCGCCACTCAAGGTTCCCTTCGAGCAGCGCCTGCATCGCGCGCAGGCGGCGCTGCGCGCCGGGCAGGCGCTGAGCGCCGAGCGCGCACTGCGCGCGCTGGCAGCCGAGTTCCCGGGAGAGCTGCGCGCGCTGTGGCTGCTCGGCGTGGCGCTGCTCGATCAGGACCGAGCCGCCGAAAGCATCGCCGTGCTGGAACGCGCGCTCGGCGGGGACGGCGAGCTCGCCGAGGCGCGCGTCGATCTCGCCCGCGCCTACCGTCGCGCCGGGCGCACGACTGAGGCGCGCGCCGAGCTGCGGCGGGTGCTCGAGCGCGCGCCGCACCAGCATCGCGCCTGGCTTGCCTACGGCGACCTGCTGGTCGACCTCGCACAGTACGAGGATGCGCGGGTCGCCTTCGAGCGGGCGCGGCTCACCGACCCGGAGCGCGAGCGGATCGACGCGGCGGCCGCGGCACTCGTCAAGGACGAGCGCCGCGTATCCGAGGAGCTGCTGCGCGAGATCCTGAGGCGCGACGCGAGTCACGTGGGGGCGCTGTGCGGACTCGCGGCGCTATCGCTGGCGGCGGACATGCCGCGCGATGCCGAGCGGCTGCTGCGTCACGCCCTCAGGCAGTCCGAGCACCTGCCGCTCGCCTACCGCGGGCTCGCGCCGGCCCTCATGGCGCTCGGCCGCCTCCCCGAGGCCGAGGCGGCCACGCGTTACCTGGCCCGCATCGAGCCGCAGAGCCCGCAGACCTGGGTGACGACGGCGGGCGTCGCGATGCGCCTGATGCGGCAGGCGGAAGCGGTCGAGGCCTACGAGCGCGCGCTCGCGCTGCGCCCGCAGGAGGTGGGCCTGCAGATGTCGATCGGGCACCTGCAGAAGACGCTCGGCCGCCGCGCCGCGAGCGAGGCGTCCTACAAAGCGGCCCTGGCGCTCGATCCGGGGCGCGCCGAAGGCTACTGGAGCCTGGCGGACCTGAAGAACTACACCTTCAGCGACGGCGAGATCGCGGCCATGCAGCGCCTCATCGGCTCCGATCCGCGCGGCCCATCCAACGAGGCCCAGCTCAATTTCGCGCTCGGCAAGGCCTTCGAGCAGCGCCAGCGCTTCGCCGAGGCGTTCGCCCACTACGCGCGCGGCGCCGAGCTGCGCCGCCGCGAGGCGCCGTTCGATATCGGGCAGTTCGAGCGCCGCGGTGCGCGTATCCGCAGGTTCTTCGACGCCGAGTTCTTCGCGCGCCGCCGCGGCGGCGGCGCTGCGAGCCCGGCGCCCATCTTCATCGTCGGACTGCCGCGCTCGGGCTCGACGCTCATCGAGCAGATCCTCGCCAGCCACTCGGCCGTCGAGGCTACGATGGAGCTGCCGAACGTGCTCAACGTGGTCGCCGAGTTCGACGACCGCCTGCCGGCGCGCAACGGCTACCCGGAGACCGTCGGCGCGGCCTCGGCCGCGGATCTGGCGGCACTCGGCCACCGCTACCTCGCGCAGACCGCCCCGTTGCTGCGGCTCGGGCGGCGGCATTTCACCGATAAGCTGCCCAATAATTTCAGCCACGTAGGGCTGATCCACGCGATGCTGCCGCACGCCACGGTGATCGACGTGCGCCGCCACCCCATGGACGCCTGCTTCAGCACCTTCAAGCAGTACTTCGCCGAGGGCCAGACATTCAGTTACGACCTCGAGGACCTCGGGCGCTACTACCGCTGCTATCTTGCGCTCATGGATCACTGGGACGCGGTGCTGCCCGGCAAGGTGCTGCAGGTCCGCTACGAGGAGCTGGTGCGCTCTCCCGAGGCCGCAATCCGCCGGCTGCTCGCGCACTGCCGGCTGGATTTTGAGCCCGGCTGCCTCGCCTTCCACGAGACGCAGCGGCCGGTGCGCACCGCGAGCGCCGAGCAGGTGCGCCAGCCCATCTACACTTCGGCCGTAGGCCACTGGCGGCACTTCGAGCGCGAGCTCGAGCCGCTCAAGCGCGCGCTCGGCGACTGCCTGGAGCGCTTCTCCGGCCCTATTGAACGACCGTTTGACTAGAGCACGGTGCTCGAAGGATGATCCGCAATAGTCGAGAGCGGCCGCCGGCTGATTCCGGCAGGCCGCCGCAGCAAAGCGGGGGACAGTCGAATGCCGTCAGAGGAAAACCGCAGAGCCTCGCGCGCCTCACGCCGCATGCGGCGCACGGCGCCGGGCACCGCATCCCGGATCGGGCTGGCAGTGGCGGCGGCGCTCGCCGGGGCGGCGGGCTCGCCCGCGGCGCGGGCGGACGCGGCTGCGGCCGCGGCCACGGCCACCACTCCGGAGTCGGGCAGCACGGGCGGACTGCAGGAAGTGGTTATCACGGCGCGCAAGCGCGCCGAGAACCTGCAGGAGGTGCCGATCAGCGTCGACGTCTTCAGTCAGGAGGACCTGAAGAACCTCGCCATCGAGAACATGGACGACTACCTGCAGCGGGTGCCGTCCATCTCCTACATCAGCACCGGACCCGGGACGCAGCTGTTCATCATGCGCGGCGTCTCCGACGGCAGTAATCCCAACTACGCCAATACCTCTTCCACCGGCTTCTTCGTCGACGACATGTCGATGAGCTATACCGGCGCCCAGCCCGACCTGCACCTGTACGACGTCCAGCGCATCGAGATCCTCAACGGCCCGCAGGGCACCACCTTCGGCGCCGGTTCCATGTCGGGAGCGATCCGCTACATCACCAACAAGCCGGACCTCAACGCCTTCAGCGCCGGTGTCGACTTCGACGGCGGGCAGATCCAGAGCGCGCAGCAGAACTGGAGCTACCAGGGATTCCTCAATGCGCCGCTCATCGACGGCATCCTCGGACTGCGCGTCTCGGCCTTCAGCGATTCGCACGGCGGCTTCATCGACAACGAGGAGGTCACGCGCACCTGGGTGAACAGCGCGGTATCGAACAACTCGCAGTGGGCCCGCGAAGACTACAACCGCGAGAACGTCGAGGGCGGGCGTCTCGAGCTCAAGGCACAGTTCAGCGAGGGCTGGAGCGCGCTCCTCACCTACGGCTTCCAGCGCCAGAGCACGCACGGCGCCTGGGACGAGGACCCGACGCTGGCGCCGCTCACGGTCGAGCGCTTCGGTCCGGAGTCGAATCTGTTCGAGACCAACATGGTGGACTTCCACGTCGACGGCGACGTCGGCATCGGCGACCTGGTGTACGCCAGCACCTACTGGAACCAGGAGCGGCGCCAGTGGGACGAATACTCGCAGTACGAGCAGAACTTCAACGCCGGCGCCCGCAATAATCCGCCGACCGGCTACCCCGGTACGCAGGAGGGCTTCACCTGCCTCACCGACCCGTATTACGGCAACGGCACGCCGTTCTCCGGCTGCAACCCGGCGGTACAGTTCTACTACTACGCCATCGATCCGCAGCGCTGGTCGAACGAGCTGCGGCTCGCCTCCAAGGAGGGCGGGCGGCTGCACTGGCTCGCGGGCCTGTACTGGGAGAAGACCATCGACGACAACTTCAGCAATTCCTATTACATGCCGGGACTGCAGTACAAGGGCCAGGCCTTTCAGTCGGAGCTCGCCTACTACGGGATCACGCAGCGCACGCTGCCGCCCGGGGTCTGGTACACCTACACCGAGACCTCGGACGTACTGCAGACCACGGAGTTCGCCAACATCAATTACGACCTGACGTCCAAGCTCAACGTCGAGGTCGGCGCCGTGCACTTTCACGACGACGAGGCCTACAACACGCCGATCCTGGGCTTCGCCTACGCGCCTAACTCGCCGAGCTACTTCACCTCCACCTCGCACAAGTGGGACGGCAAGGCCGGGGTCAGCTACAAGTTTACGGACCATGCGATGGTGTACGCCGACTGGGGCCAGGGCTTCCGCCCCGGCGGCTCGAACGCGGGCCTGCCGCCCGGCTGCTACTCCTCGGGCGTGACTCAGACCTACGAGCCCGACACCCTCAACAACTACGAGATCGGCTGGAAAACCACCAGCCTCGGCAACCGCCTGCTGTGGAACGGCGCGGTCTACGACATGGACTGGAAGCAGCTGCAGGCGCTCATCTACGACGCGCTGGTGTGTCCCTCCTCGAGCTACAACATCAACGTCGGCGATGCGCGCATCTACGGCGCCGAATCCAACATCGACTACAAGATCACCGACAACTGGTCGCTGCAGGCCTCCGCCAACTACACGCAGGCGAGCGTCACCTCGGCCTCGAGCCCCAACTACGACAGCTACGTGGGCGAGCGGCTGCCGTTTGCGCCGTTCTTCAACTGGTCCTGGAACACCCGCTACGAGTATCCGGTGGCCAACTCGCTGCGCGGCTACGTCCAGTTCGACATGTCACACAAGGGCGACATGTACAACGGCCTGAACCCCGAAGACAAGAACACCGGGCTGCCGCGCATCCTGCAGCCGCCGTACACGCTCATGAACGTGCGCCTGGGGCTCAACCCGTCCGAGGGCGAGCGCTGGCTGGTGGAGCTGTACATCACCAACCTGACCAACAAGAACGCCATCATCTACAGCAACACCGGCAACTTCGACCTGCGCCTCACCACCAACGAGCCGCGCGTCTACGGCGTGCGCCTGAGTTACCGCTGGGGCAAGGGCAGCTGAGGGCCGCCGGCGGGCGAGTTCCGTGAGCGCGCGCAACCCGCCACCGGTCGCTCTTCCCGGCGCCGCGCGCGCGGTGGTCGTGGGCGGCGGGATCATCGGCACCTCGGTCGCCTACCACCTGGCGGCGATGGGCTGGCGCGACGTCGTGCTGCTCGAGCGCGATCGTCTCACCTCGGGCACCACCTGGCACGCCGCCGGCCTCATGGTGACCTTCGGCTCGACCTCCGAGACCTCGACCGAGATGCGCAAGTACTCGCGCGATCTCTACCGCCGCCTGGAGACCGAGACCGGGCAGTCGACCGGACTCGCGCAGATCGGCTTCATCGAGGTGGCGGCCGACAAGGACCGGCTGGAGGAGTACCGGCGGGTCGCCGCCTTCAACCGCTACTGCGGCGTCGACGTCGAGGAGATCTCGCCGCGCGAGGTGCGCGAGCTGTTTCCATTGGCGCGCGTCGATGACATCGAGGCCGGCTTCTACGTCAAGGACGACGGCCGCGTAAACCCGGTGGACGTCACCATGGCGCTCGCCAAGGGCGCGCGCGCGCGCGGCGTGCGCATCATCGAGGGCGTGCCGGCCACCGGGGTGCTCACGAGCCGCGGGCGCGTCAGCGGCGTGCGCACCGCGCTCGGCGACATTCATACCGAGGTCGTCGTCAACTGCGCCGGCATGTGGGCGCGGCAATTCGGCGCGCAAAGCGGCGTCACGATCGCCAACCAGGCCGCCGAGCACTATTACCTCATCACCGAGCCGATTCGCGACCTGCCGAAGATGCCGGTGCTCGAGGATCCGGCCGCCTACGGCTACTACCGCGAGGAGGGCGGCGGACTCATGGTGGGCCTGTTCGAGCCGGTATGCGCGCCGTGGAAGGTCGAGGGCGTGCCCGCCGACTTCTCCTTCGGCGAGCTGCCGCCGGACTGGGAGCGCATGACACCGTTCCTGGAGCGCGCCATGGCGCGCGTGCCGATCACGCAGGAGGTCGGCATGAAGCGCCTCTTCTGCGGTCCGGAGAGCTTCACGCCCGATCTGCGGCCGATCGTCGGCGAGGCGCCCGAGCTTCCGGGCTATTTCGTCGCGGCCGGGCTCAATTCGATCGGCGTGCTCACCGGCGGCGGGCTCGGCCGGGTGCTGGCGCACTGGATCGTCAGCGGTTATCCGGACGTCGATGTCACCGGCTTCAACATCGATCGCCTGCACGTCACCCAGGCGAATCCCGAGTACCGCCGCGCGCGCACCGTCGAGTCGCTCGGCATGGTCTACAGGTGCCATTACCCGTTCGTGTCGCTCAGCACCGCCCGCGGCGTGCGCCAGTCCCCGTGCCACGCGCAGCTGGCCGCGGCCGGGGCGTACTTCAGGGAGGTGAGCGGCTGGGAGAGCCCCGACTGGTACGCCGAGGCGGGGACCGAGCCCGATCCGGGTCCGCTCACCTGGGGCCGCCCGAGCTGGTTTGCGCGCTGGCGGGAGGAGCATCGCGCCGCGCGCGAGAACGTGATCCTCATGGATATGTCGTTCATGGGGAAGTTCCTGGTGCAGGGGCGCGATGCCGGCCGCATCCTCAACCGCATCTCCGCCAATCAGGTGGACGGGCCGGCGGGAGTCATCACCTACACGCAGTGGCTCAACGAGACCGGCAGGCTCGAGGCCGATCTCACCGTCAGCAAGCTCGGCGACGAGCGTTACCTGGTGGTCGTCACCGACACCATGGTGCGCCACGCCGAGACCTGGATGAAGCGCCACATCGGCGAGCAGCACGCCTTCGTCACCGACGTGACCTCGGCCTTCGGCCAGCTCAACGTGCAGGGACCGAACTCGCGCGCGCTGCTGCAGCAGCTCACCAGCGCCGATCTGTCCAACGCGGCCTTTCCGTTCCGCACCGCGCGCGAGATCGACATCGGCTTCGCGCGCGTGCTCTGCATCCGCATCACCTATCTGGGCGAGCTCGGCTACGAGCTCTATGTGCCGGCCGAGCAGGCGACCCATGTCTACCAGCGGCTGGTGGCGGCGGGACGCGACCTCGGCTTGCGGCACGCCGGACTCAAGGCGCTAGCGAGCCTGCGCATGGAGAAGGGCTACCGCGATTACGGTCACGACATCGACAACACCGACGTGCCCTACGAAGTAGGCCTCGGCTTCGCGCTCGATCTGAAGAAGCCCGAGGGCTTCATCGGCAAGGAGGCGGTGCTCGCGCAGAAGGCGGCCGGCCCGCTCCAGCGGCGCCTGGTGCAGGTGCTGGTGAAGGACCCCGAGCCGCTCATGTTCCATGCCGAGGTCGTGCGCCGCGACGGCGTCGCGGTCGGCTACGTGCGCGCCGCCTCCTACGGCCACACGCTCGGCGGCGCCGTCGGTCTCGCCATGATCGAGCCGCGGGCGACGGTCGACGAGGCGTACCTCGGAAGCGGCGAGTGGCAGGTCGAGATCGCCGGCCGGCTCTACCCGGTGGTGGTCTCGGCCCGGCCGCTATACGATCCGGCCATGAAGCGCGTCCATGCCTGAGAAGCCGCCCGACCCGGGCGAGCCCGACCCGCGCCGCGCCGCCGTTCTCGGGCTGATCGTCACGCTGCTGCTGCTGGTGCTCGGCTACGTGATCGTGAAGGTGCTGGCCGACTCCTCGCGGTTGCAGGACTGCGCCATGTCGGGCCGCAGCAACTGTGCTCCCATCACCGCGCCCAACGGAGACTCGCAATGATCCCTGGTTTCAGCGATCACGCGGCCAATGAAAGGACGTTCCTCGCGTGGGTGCGCACTGGCATCGCGATGATCGCCTTCGGCTTCGTGATCGAGAAGTTCAACCTGTTCCTGCTGGCGCTCACCACCGAGGCGCTGAGCGGGCGCGCCGCGCAGCTGGTGAAGCTCTCGGGCCGCGGCGGCCACTATGACGGGCTGGCGCTCATCTTCGGTGGCGTCGGGCTGGTGGTGCTCTCGACCGTGCGCTTCGTGCGCATCGGGCGGCTCATCGATGACGGCGCGTCCCACGCCGCCTCGAGCGTGCGCACCGAGCTGCTGCTGTGCGCATTCCTGGTGCTGGTGGTGGCGAGCTACGGGGTCTATCTGGCGGTCGGCTGAGCGGCCTGCGCGATGAGCGGCACGACTGCAGCCAGGTTGGCGGCGAGTGCCGTCGGCAGGCCGTGTCGCCGGATGATGTATTGAGGGTCGTTCCATGCGACCCACACCTTTGCGGCAGCGTCCTCGAAGATCAGCGCCTTGAGAGGCAGGTCGAGTCCTGACAGCGGCTCGGCTTGCATGAGCGGAGTGCCGGCCTTCGGGTTGCCGAATATCAGCATCTGCTCGGGACGCATGCTGAGGCCCGCGCGTGCGGCGTCGCCGCTGAAGTCGATGCGCGCGAAGACCAGCACGCCGCGCTCGCCGAGCGCGCTCTCGAGCCGTGCGGCGGTCTCGGGGACCGAGTGGGCAGAGGCGATGCGCACCACTCCCGCATCGCTTGGGGTCAGGCTGTTCATGGGCGGACCTCGCGCAATTGAAGGACGGTATTTGACCACGGCGGGGTGGCATGCACTAACGGGGCGACCTCGAGCGTCTCAAGTATCATCCAGCCGAGCGTGCGTCGTGACGCGACTGCTGTTGCCTTCGGGGCCGCATGGGAGTCAGGTCTACCAATGAAATCGCTCGGAGCAAAGCCCGCCGGCGTCCGGCTCGAGCGCATGCGCGCCTCGGCGCGCTTCGCGGAGGATCGCTTCCGCAACCTTTACCCGATCGCGCCGGGGCTGCGCGACGCCAGCGCGCCGCTGCCGACCATGCGCGAGTTCCTCTGCGGGGGCGAGGGACGCGTGCCGCCTGGCCCGCTGCCCTCGGTGAGCCCGCTCGATACCTGGAAGCGTCCGCCCGCAAGCGGCCTGCGCGCGACCTGGCTCGGCCATTCCACGCTGCTGATCGAGATCGACGGGCTGCGCGTGCTCACCGACCCGGTGTGGGGTGTGCGCGCCTCGCCCTCGAGCCTGGTGGGTCCGAAGCGGTTCCAGCCGGTGCCGGTGGCGGTGCAGGCGCTTCCGCCCCTCGATCTGGTACTGGTGTCGCACGATCATTACGACCATCTCGACTACCCGACGATCCGCAAGCTGCGCTCGCTCGATGTGCCGTTCGTCACCTCGCTCGGCGTCGGCGCGCACCTCGAGGCGTGGGGGGTGCGGCCCGCGCGTATCGTCGAGCTCGACTGGTGGGAGTCGTGGTCGCTGCCGAACGCCGACCTCACGATCACGGCGGCTCCTGCGCAGCATTTCTCCGGGCGTACGTTCAAGACGCGCAACGCGACGCTCTGGTCGTCACTGGTCATGCGCTCGCCGCGGCACGCGGTGTTCTTCAGTGGCGATACCGGGCTAACGGGCGAATATGCGCAGATCCGCGCGCGCCTCGGGCCGTTCGATCTCACCATGCTCGAGGTGGGCGCGTGGCATCCCGCCTGGGGCGACATGCACTTAGGTCCCGAGAACGCGCTCAAGGCGCATGCGCTGCTCGGCGGCGGGCCATTCCTGCCGATCCACTGGGGTACCTTCGCGCTGGCGATGCACGCCTGGGACCAGCCCGCCGAGGCGCTGCTGGCGCGCGGGCCGGCGGCGGGCGCGCAGCTGCTCATGCCGCGCCTCGGCGAGCCGGTCGAGCCGGCGCAGGGCCGGGAGCTCGAGCCATGGTGGCGGGCGGGC